>SKZC01000483.1 GCA_007127575.1 Gemmatimonadota bacterium | reverse complement strand
CGCAATGTGCTCCTGGTCGGGATGGTCTCCATCTTCCCCGCCCTCACCTCCGGCTGGGCGGTGGAGGGTGCGTCGGACCGCCTGTCCTGTGACGAGCCCTCGGAGGGGCACGCCGAAGCCCGGCTTCCGGCTCCGGACCTTTACTGCATCACGCTGCACGCCGCGCCGGCGGCCTCAGGCGCGTCGGGGCGGGTACACCTGTTGCCGGCGGAGACCCCCTTCGGGGTGGCCGTGGACCGGGATGGTGTAGACCGACAGCGGTTCCGGGTCGAAGTGGAGGGGCTTCCGGATCCGGCGGAGCTGGGGCCCTACGACCGGTACGTGGCCTGGCTGACCCCTCCTTCCTTCTGGCCCATGGTCCATCTGGGTGAGGTGGAGAACGGGGTGAGGGAGCTGCGGGAGGGGGGCTTCAACACCTTCCTCATCCTGGTGTCCGCAGAGGGCCCCGAGGTGGGGGACGCTCGCTCGGGCCCGCTGGTCCTTCGGGGGGCCTCCGCTTCCATGGTGCTTCGGCCCCACGACCTTCCCTACATTCTGGCGGAGATGTCCGCCGAGGGGGAATTCCGGGGCCATGAGATGCACGCTCCACACACCGAGCACCCCCCGGAGGCAGCTCATCCGGACCCGGATTCCCTTCCTCCGTTCGCCCCGGTCCATCTCGGACACGGATTGGGAGTCCACGACCCGGGCCGGGCCGCTGCGAGTCCATGGAATCCCCCACCCATGCATCCCCAAGTGGACATGCCCGAGGCCATGATGCGTCTTCGGCCGCGGGTGGAGCCCTTCCTTCCCCGGGGCGGTTCGGGAGCCCACGTCCCCTTGGCACGTCCTCGAGAGCAGGTCTTTCTGGCCCACGGGGACACGTTGGAGCTGGAGGCCGGGCCTGTGGTCCGGAGGATCGGGGGTCAGGAGATCCCAGGTTACGGCTTCAACCAGCAGATTCCCGGACCGCTCATCCGTGCGGAGCAAGGGTCCACCGTCCATGTACGATTCCGCAACGAGACCCCCCTCCCCTCGGCGGTCCACTGGCACGGGATCCGGCTAGAGAACCCCTACGACGGGGTGCCGGGGGTGACGCAGGACCCTGTGAGCCCGGGATCCGAGTTTCGGTACGAGCTCCGGCTGCCCGACGAGGGTACCTACTGGTACCACCCTCACCTCCGAGAGGACGTGATGCAGGACATGGGGCTCTCCGGCAACCTCCAGGTGGACGTTCCGGCGAACGGAGGGAACCCCTACGGGGCGGTGGATGGTGAGGAGATCCTCCTCCTGGACGATCACCTGGTGGGTCCCATGGGGCCCGTTCCCTACGGACGGGAAGCGCCCATCCATGCCCTCATGGGTCGGTTCGGGAACGTGCTCACCGTGAACGGTGAGGAGGGCTGGGAGACCTCGGTCCGAGCCGGGGACGTGGTACGTTTCCACTTCACCAACGCGGCCAACACCCGGACGTTCAACCTCTCCTTCGGGGAGTTGCCCATGAAGCTCGTGGCGGGCGATCTGGGAAAGGTGCCACAGGAGCTCTGGGTGGAGAGCGTGGTGGTGGCTCCGGCGGAGCGCTGGGTGGTGGAGGTGCGGTTCCCCGAAGAGGGATCGGTGGCGGTGGAAAATCGGGTCCAGGCCCTGGACCACATGGGGGCCCGCTTCTTCAGTGAGATCGACACCGTGGGGGTCGTCCACGTGGAGGGGGGCCGGCCGGCCGCCGCCGTGGAGGCTTCGGCGGAGGAGTTCGGTTCGCTGCGGGAGGCCCCGGGGGTGAGGGCGGAGGTGGAGGGGCTCGTGGAGGAGCACCTCCACCGGGACCCCGACCGGACGCTGCTACTGGATCTGGAGGTCGGGGAGCTCCCCTTTCCCCTGAATCCACTTTTCTCCTGGGAAGGGGTGTTTCGGCCCCGGGTGGAGTGGGCCGGCACCATGCCGGACATGGACTGGCTGGTTTCGGGGGCCGACGTTCGGTGGGTTCTCCGCGATCCGGATCAGGGCTCGGAGAACATGGAGATGGACTGGCGCTTCTCCGTGGGAGACGTGGTGAAGGTAGAGGTGGTGAACGACCGGAATAGCCTCCACGCCATGCAGCACCCCGTGCACGTTCACGGTCAGCGCTTTCTGGTTCTTTCGGTGAACGGGGAACGCAATCCGTACCCCACCTGGAAGGACACGGCGTTGATCCCGGTGGGTGCCGTGGTGGAGCTCCTGGTGGAGATGTCCAACCCGGGAGCCTGGATGGTCCACTGCCATATCGCCGAGCACCTGGAGTCCGGAATGATGGCCGTGTTTCATGTGGATCCATAGAATGCGGTATCCGGGCCGGAGGTCTCCCGCCTGTGGCATCGGTGTGGCGGGCTCACGCCGGCTGCCCAGGCGGAACCCTGCCCCTCGTCCCGCGAGCCTGTAAACAGGAGTGGACTGATGAAACGAGCTCGAGCTGCTTCCGTGGGGCTCATGGCGGTAGCCCTGGCCCTGGTGACCCTGTCCGCACCCTCTGCAGCCCAGGAGGTCGCGGAACTCGCTCCGGAGGTTCAGGAGTACGTGTCCGTTTCGGAGGGGACCGTGGCGCTAGTGGACGTCACGGTGGTGGATGGCACCGGTGCGGACCCGGCGCCCGGGCGGACGGTCCTCATCCAGGACGGGTGGATCGAGGCGGTGGGACCGGTAGGCCAGGTGTCGGTTCCCGCAGGGGCCCGGGTGCTGGAGCTCCCCGGCCATACGGTGATCCCGGGTCTGGTGGGACTTCACAATCATACGTTCTACACCACCCGGGGGCGGCGGGTGCAGCTCCAGTACACCGCTCCTCGACTCTACCTGGGCAGTGGCGTCACCACCATCCGCACCACGGGTGCAGCGTTCCCGTATGAGGAGGTGGAGCTGAAACGGCGCATCCATGCGGGGGAGGAGCCGGGTCCGCGGATGCACGTCACGGGTCCGTACCTCTCGGGGGAAGGGGCTCCGGACCATCACCTGGCCTTGGATGCGGCGGAGGAGGCTCGACGGGTGGTGTCCTACTGGGCGGAGGAGGGAGCCACCTGGTTCAAGGCGTACACCCGGATCTCCAGTGAGGCGCTGGGAGCCGCCATCGACGAGGCGCATCGTCTGGGACTGCGGTTTACGGGTCACCTTTGCTCCGTCTCGTTCCGCGAAGCGGTAGCTTTGGGGATCGACAACCTGGAGCACGGCTTGTTCACGAACTCGGACTACCATCCGGACAAGGTCCCCGACGAGTGCCCGTCCGGTCTCCGAAGCTCTCTCCTGGAGGTGGAGATCGACTCTTCGGAGGTGCAGACCACGATCCGGGAGATGGTGGAAAACGACGTTTCCATGACCTCCACCCTGGCGGTCTACGAGCTCTCGTATCCGGGCCGGCCGCCTCTGGAGGACCGGTTCCAGGAGGCCTTGCATCCGGACGCATTCCAGGAGTACATGGAGACCCGGGATCAGATCGCGCAGGCGGCGGACCAGTCCACCATGCCTCAGGTCTTCCGCAAGGCGCAGGACTTCGAGGTGGCCTTCGTTCGCGCCGGAGGGGTGCTGGGAGCCGGAGTGGACCCCACGGGGAACGGGGGGGCTCTACCCGGTTTCGGGGACCAGCGGAATCACGAACTCCTCATCGAGGCGGGTTTTTCCCCGGTGGAGTCCATTCAGATCCTCACCCTGAACGGGTCCAGGATTCTGGGAGAGGAAGACGAGCGGGGGTCCGTGGAGGCGGGGAAGCGGGCGGACCTGGTGGTCATCCAGGGAGATCCGGTTGAGCGGCCCGAGGAGATCCGGAACGTGGTCACCGTCTTCAAGGACGGTGTGGGCTACGACGCTCAGCACCTCATCGACGCGGTCAGGGGTCAGGTGGGAATCCGGTAGGACACGGACCGGACCCCCGACCCCCGTTCCGTCAGGGGTCGCCCAGGCGGAGGACGAGGCCCGGAAGGGCGTCGGTGAAGGCTTCGTCCCGGATGGTGAAGGTCCCGTTCACCAGGACGTGGACCATCCCCTCACCGTACTGGTGCGGATCCAGGTAGTCCGCAGGGTCATGCACCCGCTCAAGGTCGAACACGGTGATGTCCGCGTAGGCGCCGGGCTCGATGACCCCCCGGCCCTCCACCCGAAATGCCTGAGCCGAGGCTCCCGTCATGGTGCGAATGGCCTGGGGAAGGTCCAGGACCCCTTCCTCCCGTACGTACTTCCGGATTTTCCGGGGGAACGCACCGTATGCTCGAGGGTGCGTCGTCCCCTCGCCGAAAACCGGGAGTCCTCCATCAGTGGAGGTAAGCGTCCACGGCTGCCTCATGAGCCGGTGGATGTCGTCTTCGTGCATGTTGAAGGAGATGATTCCCGGAGCCTCGTTGGCACGGATGAGCTGGAAGGCAGCGTCAACACCGTCGGTGCCCCGCTCCTCGGCTAGATCGGCCAGGGTTCGTCCCGCCAGCTCTCCGGTTCCTCGGAACATGATCCGGTCCGCTCCACCCCGGCGGGCCAGGTTCTCAGAGATGCCCTCCCGGATACGCTCCGCGGTTTCGGGCTCCTCCATTCGGCGGCGGAGCTCCTCTCCTCCTCCATCCCGGGCCCAGGCGGGAACCAGCGCGGCAGTGAGGCCGGTGGCGGAGGCGTCGTAGGGGTACTGATCCGCCCACACCTCCACGCCCTCTTCCCGGGCGGCGGCGATCCGGGCCACGATCTCCTCGCTGGCCCCCCACACGTTGGGGCCCAAAGCCTTGATATGGCTGACGATCCCCGCCACCCCCGACTCCCGGGAGATGTCGATGATCTCCTGGACCGCGTTCACCACCCCTACGGAGTAATCGGCCTCGTCCCGGATGTGGCTGGAGTGCACCCCGTTGAATTCGGCCACCACCTGCGCCAGTTCCACGATCTCCTGGGTGGTGGCGAAGTCGCCCGGCGTGTAAAAGAGGCCGGTGGAGAGGCCGAAGGCGCCCTCCTCCATCCCGACCCGCACCAAGCGGCGCATCTCGTCCATCTCTTCATCCGTGGGTTCCCGGTCGAAGCTGCCGCCCATAACCTCCGACCGAACGGAGGCGTGAGGGACGAGCTGGATCACGTTCACGCCCAGACCGTCCCGAAGGAGTCCCTCCCGCTGGGCAGCCAGGTCCACGGGCCCACCTCCGTCGGGATTGATCACCGCCGTGGTGATCCCCTGGGCCACCAGCGCACGGGCCGGACTCAGCTCGGGGTCGGAGAGGTTGCCTCCGGCGTGAGAGTGGAGGTCGATGAAGCCGGGAGACACGTGGAGGCCCTCCACGTCCAGCACCTCGCCGGCGGCGGCCCCTGCCAGGTCTCCCACCGCCGCGATCCGGTCCCCCCTCACACCCACATCGGCCTGGACGGCTTCAGAACCCGTTCCATCCAGGACGAGTCCGTTCTGAAGGATGAGGTCGTAGGGCTCTTCCCCGCACCCGACGGTGAGCAGGACGGCGAGGGCGACGAGGAGGGTCCGGGCCGTCTTCAGCATGGTTGCCTCGTTCAGTGAGGTGGAGCGGAGCCCGGGGAATTCCCCCCACCTCCGCCGGAGACCTGAGCCTCGAACCTACGGATGGCATCCTCATGCTGTAGGGTCAGGCCGATCTCGTCCAACCCCTCCAGGAGACAACGTCGCCGAAAGGGGTCCACCTGAAACCGGTTCCGGAATCCATCCCCGGCTTCCACCGTGCACGCCTCCAGGTCCACCTCGGCGTGCACTCCGGGCCGGTCCTGGACGAGATTCATCAGGGCTCGAACCTCGTCCTGGGGGAGAGTGACCGGAAGGAGCCCGTTCTGGAAGGCGTTCTCCTGAAAGATGTCGGCGAAGCTGGGGGCGATGACCACCCGGATGCCAAAATCTATGAGGGCCCACGCCGCGTGCTCCCGGGACGAGCCGCATCCGAAGTTCGGACCGGCCAATAGGATGGGAGCCCCTTCAAGTTCGGGTCGGTTCAGGACGAAGTCCGGATCGGGAGAGCCGTCGTCCCCATAACGCCAATCGAAGAAGAGGAAGTCCCCGTATCCGGTGCGCTCCACCCGTTTCAAGAACTGCTTGGGGATGATCTGGTCCGTGTCCACGTCCACGCGGTCCAACGGGATCACGGGACCCTTCACTCGACGAAACGCTTTCACCGTTCCTCCCACTTTCGAACGTCCGCGAGATGGCCGGTCACCGCAGCGGCGGCGGCCATGGCGGGGCTG
>SKZC01000178.1 GCA_007127575.1 Gemmatimonadota bacterium | reverse complement strand
TTCGCACTGATGGGTCCGGTGCCGATGGCGTGTGCTCGTTGGATGATCTCGGGCTTCTCCATTCCCAGCAACGGCCGGAGCACCGGTAGCTCGGCGGCGGCGTCGATGCACCGAAGGTTCCCCAGGGTCTGGGAGGAGACCTGTCCCAACGATTCCCCGGTCACCACCCCCTCCGCCCCGCATTCCCGGGCGATCGCGTCGGCGGTGCGGTACATGAGTCGCTTGAGGATCACCTGCTGAAAGGAACCGGTGACCCGCTCCCGGAGCTCCTCCAGAGGGCCTTCGAAGTCCACCACGTGGATGCGGGGATGATCTCCGTAGCTCCACCGGTCGGCCAGAACCTTCGCCACCGAGAGGACGGCCCGTTCATATGCCGCCCCCCCCAGGTTGCAGAACACGTACTCCAGGGAGACGCCTCGGCGGAGGAGAAGCCAGGCGGCCACGGCGGAGTCGAACCCTCCGGAGATGAGGCAGACGGCCTTTCCCTGGACCCCCAGGGGCAGCCCCCCGGGGCCTTCCGTGCGCCCGGAGAAGAGGAAGGCCTCCCGGTCCCGGACCTCCACCGACACCGTCACCTCCGGGTGGTCCAGGTTCACCCCTGCGGAATACGGCAGAAGGGCGGCTCCCAAGTCTTCCCGGACGTTCTGGGAGTTGAATGCGTGTCTCCCGGAGCGGCGAGCCCTCACGGCGAAGGTCCGCCCGTTCACCTCAGAGGAGAACTCGGCCTCTCCCACCTCGACGATTCGCGTGAGCTCCGCCGGGATCCGGGCCCGGACCTGGGAAAAGGAGCTGACGCCGTGGACTCGGGCCAACGCCTCCTCGAACCTGGGCGAGGAGGCGGTCACCAGGAACCGGCTCCACAGATCCTCCACCTGCACCTCCACCCCTTCGGAGCGGGCTGCATCCTCCAGGTTCCGCCGGAGACGCTTCTGGAACCGGCGCCGCGTGCCCCGGGCCTTGGTGGTCACCTCCACACCAAACCGGACGAGAAACAGCGCTCCTCCCTCAGCCACGACACCCATGACCGGAAAGCTACTCGGGAGAAGGAGGGTCTGAAAGCAGGGCCCGCCCCGGGGACCCGGCGTCCCAGCCGGAATCCGCACCGGCGGAGCGGGTCAACCTCTGGAAGGAGTCGGCGACTTCGACCCGAACCCGGTCCAGGAGTTCCGGTGGAGGGACCGTGCAGAGGAGAGCCTGCCCCTCGGCGTTCGCCGCCAGCGCCGCCTCTACCGTGGTCTGGGCACCCACCCGAAACTCCTCCCGAGACCCGGCCAACCGCAACAGCCGATTCACCGCCTCCGTTCCCTCGGCCAGCTCCCCCTGGACGAAGAGGGCCATGTGACCCAGCACGAACCCATCCTCTCCACGCGATCCCGGTACTCCACCCTTCCAACGCTGCGCCGTACCGGCCACCTTCCGGCCGGCGGAGACCAGGTTGAACCGGCCGTCACAGAAAGAGCCTGGCACCTCACCATAGTAGGTCTGGAGGGAGAGGGCCCGGAGGGCCGCCCGAACCGGTTCACACAGGAGGTGGTAGACGTCTTCTACCCCCATTCCCCGCGTTCCTCGGCGGGGGAGGAAGAGGCTCACCTGAAGGGCTCCGGGGAAGTGCGGAACTGTGGTCCCGCCGCTGTCCCGGACCACTACCGGCCACCCCTCCTCCTCCAATCGACCCCGAGCTTCGGGAAAGCGGGGAAGCCGGGTCTCCCGCCGGGTCACCACCAACGCCCGGTCCCCTCGCCAGAGGCGGAAGGTGGCCCGACCGGTTCGGGCCACCTTCGCCGCCACCTCCATCTCCCGGAGAACGCCTTCCCCGGGCGCATGCAGCTCCCGCTCATCCAGGAGATCCCAGGGGGAGAAGCCCTCCGCCAACCTTCGGAGGCGAGCTCCATCGGGAGGTGGCGGGGATAGGGAGGGTGTGGAAGTCATGCCATGACCCTACCCTACCCCCCGGCCCCTGCTCCTTCCCGGTTTCTCAGTTGAGGAAGGGGCTCACCCGGTTCTCGGTCAGCACCCGGTTCATGTCCACTCCGATGGTCACTTCCGTGGTGACCAGGTTCTCGTCCTGGTCATACGGCGAGGCCGGATCGAATTGGTTCATCTGCACCCCGGACGGGACGTAGGCCGGGACCACCGGCTCCGTCCCGGGCTCCCCGGGCTGGACGTTGGGGTTGGAGTCGATTTCCCGGAGCATCATGGGAAGCCGGATCCCCAGATCAGACATCCTACGCCCCTCCAGGAAGAGGATCTCCTGCCGGGCCAGATGGAGGGCATGCCAGACCTCGTCTTCGGAACCGAGAGCCCGTACGCTGTCCGCCGAAAGCGAGGTGGCGGAAACGGGATGGACGGGGATCTCCACGTTGGGTCGGTCCAGAACCAGACCGGCGCGGAAGGGACTGTCCGGGTCCGCTCGAACCAGGATCTCCGAGTCCCTGGGTCGAGGCGTCAGGTCGGTGTTGAAGCGAGGGTCATCGTCGGTCCAGGAGTCCACCGGCCGACTCTCCGCGACCTGGATGGCATCGGACAGGCGCTCCCGAGCCCCATCCAGGTCACCGGCCGCCAGCGCCGCCTCCGCCACGATGAGGTGCATCTCCTCCGCCTTGGCCACGGCGATGGGGCTCTCCCGGCCCACGTACTTGGGGTCCAGAAAGTCCAGGCGCGGGAGGGGCTGCATCTCCTTCAAGGAGCGCTGCACCACGTAGTTGTTGGGAGAGTTCACGACGCTGGAAGCGTCGAAGTCCTGCGTGAAGAGGAAGCTCGGGTCCGCCGCCAACACCTGCTCCGCAGCCTGCGTCGCCTGAACTCCATCGCCGAGGAGGCGGTGGGCCCGTGCGAGGCCGGCTCGGGAGGCCACCGCGAAGGGTCCCCCTGCATCCTGGCCCAGCGACGCCTCGAAATCCGTTACCGCTCGCTGAAGGAGTTCCTCCGCCGGCCGAGCCTGGCCATCCAACTCGGTGGGAACATGGGAGAAGTTTTCCCCCTGAACCAGGTACGCGAGCCCACGGAGGTAATGGACCTCCGCCGTCTGGCTCGCTGTGGCGGTTTCGTCCTGAGGCGCGATCTCGTTTAGGACGAAATCGGCCAACGCCCGGAGCTCCTGACTGTTCCAGTAGATTCCCTGCACGGCGCTGGTCCCGTCGATGACGGAGGGCCCCACCGAGCGAGGATTGTCAAAGATGGGGTTGATCCCCGTGCCCTGGATGGAGTAATTGTCGCTCACCACCTCGGTAATGGTGACGCTGGAGCCCACCAGCCGGGCGGCCTGGGCCCGGAGCCCGGGAAGAAGCGCCCGAACGGGCTCGGCGGCGGTGGCCAGATCCTCCTCGGTGGTCTGAGGGTTCTCCACGTCGGTGGGATCCAGGAAGTCACACGCTCCGACTCCACCGACGAAAAGGAAGGCGGCGGCGAAAAGGAGGAGCCGGCGAGCCCGGCTACTCCTCCGCGATCCGGCGTTCGTCCTGTTCATCCACATGGCTGCATCTCCCTCCCGGGGGCCTACGGTTCCGTTCGTCCCGTTCCTCATCAGAACACGAACTCCACTCCGAACCGGAAGGCCCGGGGCGGTGAGATGGTGATGCTCGTATCGCCACCCAGGCGGAGACCTCCGCCCATGACGCCCACGAGCTCGGGATCGATGAGATCGCTCTCCGACCAGATGGCCAGGTTTCGCACACTCCCGTAGAGGACCCCCCGGTCCACTCCGAAGCGAGAGACGAGGGTCGAAGGCAGGGTGTAGCGGGCGGAGACCTCCCGAAGCTTCACCCAGTCACCCGGTTCCAGGAACTCCACGGCGGCCTCGGTAAAGCTGTAGCGGCCCACGGGCTCTCCCGTCTCGTCGTACCGCGTGGGGAACTCGTAGTCCTCATCCACGATCTCCCGGCGGTAGATCCCGTTGTACGTGGCCCACACGGAGCCCCAATCGTACACCTCGTGGCCGGAGGCCCAGTCCAGAAGCGCCGAGAGCTGAAGGTTGCCGAAGAGGACGGCTCGGGTGGAGAAGCTCCCGCTCCGGGTGGGCATGGGTCCCGTCCCGGTGAACTGGTGCTCGAAGTCGTCGAAGAGGCCGTCACCCGTGGTATCGATGGGGTGCGTGATGTACCACGCCCCCACCGTCTGTCCCTCGGCCACCCGCTGCTGGAGCCGAGGACCCGGAAGGAAGAAGGGAGCCGCGTTCCCCATGTCCGTCACCTCGTTGTCCACCGTCTGGAACATGGCGCCCACATGCCAGGAGACCTGGGGCCGGTTCACCAGGTGTACGTTCACATCCACCTCGATCCCCGTGTTTTCGATCCGGCCCACGTTCCGAACCTGAGTCCCCTGCCCTGTGGCCGGCTGCTCTGGCACCTGGAAGAGGGCATCCACCGTCCGAGCATCGTACCAGTTGAAGTCCACGCCCACCCGGTCGTTCAGGAAGCCGGCATCGAAGCCGATCTCGAAGGTCTCGGTGACCTCGGGTCGCAGATCCGGATTCCCCGGGTTGTCGAAGCGAGGCGCGCTCTCACCCCGGAAGGAGGTGGCGTCGAAGGTTCGATCTCGCAGGAAGGGGGGCGGGAACTTTCCCGTCTCCCCGTAGGCGGCCCGGACCCGGAATTCATCCACCCAACTCCCCAGCCGGGCCTGGAAGAAGTCCTCATCGGAGACGTTGTAGGCCATCCCGAACTTGGGATAGGTCTCGAAGTCCACCTCGTCCCCGAAGCTGGTCCCCCCGTCCACCCGGAGACCCAGGTTCACGTAGACTCGCTCCCAGAGGCCGATCTGCTCGTCCAGGTAGATACCGCCGGTGAAGAGCTGCTGGTTGTCTTCCCACGCCGTGATGTCGGCGGCCTCTCCGAAGTCCTTGGAGCCCGGTAGCGCGAATCCCCGACCGAAGGCGTTAACCACGCTGGTGTTGTCCCGGAAGCCCTGGACGCCCACGGTGAACGCGGACGTGAAGTTGCCGTCCTGGGGGTAGGCGTACGTTCCCGAAGCATCCAGGGTCACCGAGGTGAACTCCCGCTGCCTCCTGTTCAACGACCCTTCCACATTCCCCACCGTGAAGCCGATGGGCTGGAAAATCCGCTGCTGGTTCGCCCGGTTGTCTACCCCCACCGTGAGCCGTCCCTCCAGGTTGTCGGAGTGCGAGTACTGAACTCCGCTGCTGAACTGAAAACGGTTCACGTACTCCCCGATCTCCGGCATGAGGAAGATGTCCAGAGCCGCGTCCAGAGGCTGGGGCTCGTTCCCGGTACCGGCGAAGAATATGGCGTCCCCCACCTCCAGGGCGGTGATGGGGTCGCTGATGGAGGTACCGCTATAGATGCGGTTGAAGTTGGAGCGGGTGTATCCCCCGGAGAAGCTGGCCCGGAACCGGTCCGAAAGCTGGGCCTCCAGCCCACCCCGGAGGTTGAAGACCTCGTTGTCGTTCCGGGGCTGGATCCCGTCCGCCTGGTCGATGCGGCCGCTCACCGAGTAGCTCATGTCCTCGGTGCCGCCGCTCACGTTCATGGAGTAACTGTGGGAGTGAGCGTTGTCGAAGAAGTTGTCCCGCACGAAGGTGGGGGAGACCCGGCCGGCCTCCACCAGGGAGGGGTAGATATGCTCCGCGTCCAGAAGGTACTTGAGCTCAGGTACGTCCACCCCCTGCTCCATCCGCGCGGTGATTCGAGGAGCCCCCGGTGTGCCTCTCCGCGTGAAGATCTGGATCACGCCGGTGGCGGCGTCGGAGCCGTACAGGGTGCTGGCCGCCCCTCCCCGGGTCACCTCGATCCGCTCGATGTCCGAGGTGAGGAGCTCGGCCAACGCCGAGGTCTGCTCCCCTCCCGTGCCTGCAGAGGCGGCCATGGTGTTGTCCACCCGAACGCCGTCCACGTAGATGACGGGGGTCTGGGCTCCGAACACGCTGGACACCCCCCGAAAGTTCATGAGGGACGCGGTCCCCGGCTGGGCAGAAACGTTGCTCACCGTGGCCCCCGCCACGCGCCCCTGGAGGAGCTGATCCAAGGTCTGGACCGGCGCTTCCGCGATGGCTTCCGCACCGATGACGGACACGGAGGTGGAGAGCTGGCGGCGCTGGGTCGCTTGCCCCACTCCGGTCACCACCAGCTCATCCATGGCCAGGGCGCTCACACGGAGCTGAAAATCCTCCGTCACCGTCTCCCCGGCCGCCAGGTTCACGGTCCGCTCCTCGGTGGCGTACCCGATCATCTGCACCA
>SKZC01000403.1 GCA_007127575.1 Gemmatimonadota bacterium | reverse complement strand
GGAGGCCGCATCCCGAGGGCGCAGAACGCCTCCTGGGCCAGGGGCGGAGGCTCGGTGACGAGTTGGAGCGGGATCCCCTTCACCTCGACCTGGACCTGCTGAACGCGGTGGAGAGCGTCCATCACCTCCGCCAGGCTGGCCTCGAGGTGTCCGTCCTCGAAGAGGCGGCGCTCCAGAGCCGCTCGCACCAGGAAGGCGAGGAAGCAGACGACGACGTGGCCTCGGATCCGCGGCTCGGTCCAGTGACGTATGGGGCAGAGCTCGAGCGGGGACTTGAGGGTCCGAAACGCCCGCTCCACACGCCAGAGCGACTTGTAGGCCTCG
Organism: Gemmatimonadota bacterium; assembly: GCA_007127575.1. Taxonomy (GTDB): domain Bacteria; phylum Gemmatimonadota; class Gemmatimonadetes; order Longimicrobiales; family Gaopeijiaceae; genus SKZC01. Next base: position 5,897 of record SKZC01000403.1, on the reverse strand, counting down.
GCCACCTCGCCCGCCGGAAGGTCGGTGGAGGTATCCAGGACCCAGAGCCCGTCGTAGCGGGCGTCCCGCTCCACCTTCTCTCGGTCGATCGTGGCCTCCTCGCCCTGCAGCCGAAGGAACCGGCGGAACCCGGAACGGGTCACCAGGCCCTTCACTCCACTTCGGCTGAGCCGCTCTTCCAGGCGTTCGAGGACCGCTTCCCGACGAGTCGCATCGCGGCGGGCCTGTTCGGGGTTCCGGCAGAGCACGTAGCGGATCCCCTCGGAGAAGACCTCTTTCACCTCCAGGTTCTCGGCCACGGATCGGAAGGGCCGAGGATCCGACAGCAGCGCATCGGCCAGCCGAGGACGGTTGCGGATACGAACGCCCACGATCCAGTCGTAGCCCGCCTCGTCCAGGGCGTCGAGGTTCTTCTCGCTCACCATGCCCCGGTCTCCGACGAAGATGAGCCACCGGAGCTGGAAGCGCTCCCTCAGACGGTCCAGTACCTCCGGGACGGTGTTCCCGTCGTAGGTGTTGCCAGGGAAGAGCTCGTGGCCGATGGGAAGTCCGTCTCCACTGAGAAGAAGCCCGAGCACGGCCTGGGGCAGATCGGGCCGCTTGTCCTTGGAGTGGCCCCGCCGCCGGAGCGCGTCCTGTTCCCCGCTCTGGAAGGAGACGCTCGTCGTGTCGTAGAGAACGAGGTCGAGCTCTTGGTTGAACAGATCCCGGACCCGCTGATGGAGTCGCACCTCCAGGTCGTCCTTCGCGTCGGCGAGCACGTCGAGGGAGCGGTAGAGGTGGTGAAGCTCCGGGAGGTCGCCGTCAGGCCAGGCCAGGGTGTCGAGCCAGCTCATGAGCCCCCGCTTGCTCCGGGGATCCAGCACCCGGTTCGCCACCATCGCGAAGACCGCCCGCTCGAGGTCGAACTCCAATTTCCGCCCCCGGTCCACGCGCCGGATCAACTGGTCCAGGCCGAGCTCGCCCCAGAGCCGTTCCACGGCAAGCATGCCCCCGAGGGCCTGGGCCGAGCGGGCCTCGAGATCGGAGGCGAGTCGCACCGCCTCCAGCTCTTCGGTCAGTCGGGCCAGGCTCTCCGTGAGCCGGGACAACTGTCCCGAGGCCTCCAGCTCATCGACGCGGCCAAGGCTTGCGAGGACCCGCTGGCGGACCCGTCCCCCAACGCGCTCGTTCTCGACGAGCTGGAGGTAGTGGCGGCCACCGGAACGCTTGGAGCGGAAGGACATGCCACTACGATATGGCGTCACACAGGCTCGTGAGAGGCACTAGGTCGATCCTCTTTGGCACTACAACCTTAGGCTGCGAGCCGTATATTCGAGACAACAATCAAGCAACGGTGCGGGTTTTCTCGATGCGGGAGGCCCGAAAGGGATCTTCAACTGTCAAATTCGAGCCCGGGGTGGATGCCGGCGTGACCCGAGACGACATCCTCTCCGCGATCCGCGAGTCCCGGGAGCGCGGCCCAGCCTGACCAGCCGGTACGCCGCCCGATGCTGGACGGGGCCGCGGTTGGGGTCCTTGGCCAAACGTCGGCACCGCTCAGTCCAGGCGTTGGTTCGCTCCACGAGCCAGCGGCATCGCGATCCTAGACGTTGGCCCCGGTGATCAGGACCGCCGGCACGAATGCGAGGGTATCGGTGACGAAGTGCCGCTTGCCACCCTTGGCCTTCGTTCTCGCCAAACCCTTCGGAGCCGGTCATGCATCCGCGCGAGCCGAGGCGTTCGTAGGAAGCGCGCGTTCGGCGCATCACCGATCACGTCCGGGCCCGCGGACCCTTCGTCAGGCCGTCGCACATCGCCCCGACGGGTGCGTCGCAACTGGTCTACCGACCGCGACGCAAGCCCGTAGCGGGCCGCGAGGGCGCCAGGCCCGGGGCGATCGGCCGTTAGGGGAAATGTGGACACGAGCGCAGGTGATCCCGCATGCCCTTCTTCCAGGTTACGGGCCGGGGCAAACACCGTCCCGATGGATCTGCACGCCCCGCTCTTCGAGGATGGGGATGTGCGTGCAGAGTGCCTGGGGCCCCAGGGGGTTGTCGTTCAACCAGATCATGATCCCCCGCAAAAACGTGTCGTCCCAGTGGCTTTGGCTCCTGAGTCCCTTGTTGTCAACCAGCGCCGTGATGTCCACGATCCGGTTGCCCTGGAGGAAAAGGCGCCTGAGCTCGGTGAGCTCATTCAGAGGAGAGAGGTCCTCGATGTCGTTGTCTGCCAGCCCCAGACTCTGCAGATCCGTCAGCCCACCCAGGGCAGCGAGGTCGGATATCCGGTTGCCGTTCAGTTCGAGGATATCCAGTTGCTTCATATTCCGGAACGAAGTCAGGTCATGGATCTCGTTCTCGTCGACGTTCAGCCATATTAGCTCTGACAGCTCCTCGAGGGGCCGGAGGTCCGAGATCCGATTGCCGGCCAGTTCCAACCGGCTTAGCGGGGTGACTCCCGCCAAGACCTCGATATCCGAGACCTCGTTCTCGCTGAGAGACAGGTGGCGCAGGGATCGCATTCCCGCCAACGGAGTGATGTCCTTGACTTGGTTCTCGTCGAGGGAGAGGCGCTCCAGGCGCCTCAGGTCTGTCAGCGGAGAGAGGTCCGAAACCCGGTTCTCCGATATCCGAAGTGTTCTGAGCTCGGTGAGGCCGTTCAGATGGGAGAGGTCGGATACGTCATTACGAGTGAGCGTAAGGAGTTCGATCCCAGTAAGCGCGGCGAGCGGCCGAAGGTCGGCCACACGGTTATCGCCCAAGGTCACCAGGGATAGATCGCGAAGCCCCTCCAACGGAGACAGATCGGATATCTGGTTGTCCCGGAGGCGAAGCACCTTCAAACGATCTAGATCGCTGAGCGGCGATAGATCGGAAACCTGATTACTGTAAGCGTCCAGCTCTTCAAGGCTTCTAAGACCGTCGAGAGGGGACAGGTCCGACAGTGCGTTCCCCCACACGTCGAGCAGCCGCAGCCGTACCAGCCCGCCCAGGGGAGAAAGATCCGAAATCCGGTTTCTGCCAACATCCAGTTCCTCGAGATGCACTGCGTGCTCGAGGCCGGTGAGGTCGGAGATCCCCTGCCCCTCCGCCGAAAGAGCAGTGAGTTCCTCCAAGTCCGAGGCATGAATCGGTCCGTCCGGAAGGCTGATGGTTTCCCGGACCGCCGCCTCAAGGGCGGGATCGGCGAAGCTAACGGTGGGGTCCCGGTCTGGGCCGAGGAGGTCGCACGCCCCTAGGAGGAGAAGCACCCCGATCGTGAGGGGCTTCAGGGTATCGGAGAGCGTGAGCACTCTCTTGACCGGAGTTCGCCAACGCTCCGGAGGGGTGGACACGCGGTTCGTCCTCCTCGGATCAATCCGCTCCTGCTAACACTATAACGACGCCTCCCGGGCTGCATCCCCAAGCAGCCTACCCTACTTCTGGACAGGGGCCGGCTTCTGACGTCACTTCAACGAACAAGGAGTCGCTAGCCTGCTGTAGATCATCGGACTCCACATCGAGGTACAACCACCCGGACTCGCTCACAACTCCGTTGACCCAGGAATTGGTGCCTGAGAGAACCCCGGACCATTCGAAGCCGTAGGGTTCCTCGCCATCGTACACGATCGCCTGCCAGGTACACGAGGTCTGTGGGGGCACCTGATCGGCTCCAACGATGGATGCGGTTAGCGGCGGTGGGGGGGATTCGGCCTGGACATCGAAGGTAATAGTCGGATAGTCCTTCTTCACCATATTGATCGGGCTGTACACAAACTCAGGACCGGGATCCTTAAATCCCCAGAATATCCCTGCCAGTTCAGCTTGATTTTCCTCTACCTGCGCAAAGACCGGCGAGCCGCTATCTCCGTCGTCTCCTCCAGCGCTGACCCATCGCTGGCAAAGTAAGACTCTAGGGCCGAATTCATCTTGGATAAACTCGTTGGCGCATGTCTGGTTCACGGTGCCTTCCGTCCATCCGGTGGTAGCGCCGACTTTATGTAATGTATCGCCTTCTATTACGAGAGAGTCAGGTCGCGTTCCGACGATGGCGAAGTCCCCGACGATCGTCAGTGATCCGCTGGACTGCCCGCTGGACTCCGTTCTTGCTATATAGCCTTTCGACACATCTACGGAGTCATCGTAGGAGATCAGGGCGGCGTCACTCCAGCGACACTCATCTCCCACTTCATGTCCGTTGATCGAATCGGGGCAGTCAGGATGACCGGAACCGAAGAAGGGAGCATCGGATGTTTCCACCCCCACTCGGTTTCCGGGTGCGTTGTCGTCGGGCTGATGGAAGACGACGCCGTCAACGCCACCAAACGTTTGGGTGCAGTGGGAGTTCGTAGCGAATCGCATACCGCTACTGCCTCCTTCAATGTTGAAGCCAAGAGTGCACGGAAAGACCCGAAGTCCTCCAATCGTCGGGCGGACACGATCATCAAGGTCCGGATTACTCCGGGCCGCGCTCGCGTCGGCATCTCTGGAGGTGCGCACCGGTGCCGTCAATTCCAGCCGGACGGCCTCGTCGGGGATGCCTCGCTCTGCCACAATATTCATGAGGAGCTCGTCGTCATACCCTGGGAGGACGCCCAGCATCACTTGGTTCTTCCTGGCGCTGATCGTCGTGCGCACGACACGGTGGCTCCCAAGGAGCCCTAGAAGGGACCGGTGCCAGCGGGCGAGCTCTTGCCATTCGTGTTCGACGAGGCGTCGACCGGTAGCATCCGTGATACCTCGCGCCTCGAAGAAAGAACGGAGAGCCTGCTCGGCTGCCGGGAGCGCTCCTTCATCTGTCGCGAGGATGGTCGGCTTTCCAGCTTCGATGACGAGGCCAGAAAACCCGGGCACCTCTCGATTAATCCGAAGGAAGTAAGCATCGATCGAGCCTGTCGGCGCCCACACGTCTGCGTAGGAGAATCCGACCAGGCCCAGGTCGGCCTCAGCGTCCTCGTGCACCTCGACGGGTGACGAGGGATCCGGTTCGCAAGCCGGTAGCACAACCATCCCCAGCAGCGCCAACGCCCAGCCGACCCGCATTCGCGCAGCTCCACGGAGAGGGACGCTACCCGTGCGGCCCCGACCCGCCACGAATCGACCTGGCTGAAGATTTCCGGTGCCTATGTTACTGCCCGCGGCGCGTCGTTGCCTCCGAGAATTCTCCTCGACCAGCGCCCGTCCTAGCTCAGCCGGGCGAATCCTACTGCTCGGCCCGAAGGCTCGCCAATCGAGGCCGAGAAAAGGTCGTGCGTGGTGATGGTCGATGGTCCGGACGCGCGGAAGTGAGAAGCGTGACGCGATCCCTGCGCGCCTCCCTCGTCCGTTTTGGTCCAGATGACCGACTACTGCTTCCAGAATCCCCATCGGCGAAGCCTTTAGGACGGTGGCAAGAACCTGGCGCATTTCACCCTCCGAGTTGGGGGGAGCAGCACACGACACCGCTCGAGAATCCTCTCGATGTGGTCAGCCTGGGATACGCACACCTCACATGCCGGGTCCCCGAACACCAACGCCCTCGATCTTTCGTCCTGAATGGGCTAAATCGCCCCCACCCCTCCAAGAACCCGGCTCCCTACTCCAGTACTCCCACGACCCCACCGTTTTCTTTCACTCCGGGTCACCAGGGGCTGCGCGATGATCCAGCTCGGCGCCACGCTTTCGCACTCGGGCCACGGCTCGATGCATCCGGACGGACACCCAATCCGGAGATTTTCCTATCCGGTCCGCGATCTCTCGCGGGTACCAGCCCTCGGCGAAACGAAACCAGAGAAGTTCTCGGTCCTGCTCCGGGAGGAGCGCGAGTACCTCCTCACAGAGGAAGCGAGCACCCAACTGCCCCTCGAGGTGGGCCTCCCTATCGACGCCCTGGAACCGTTCAGCTCTCAGCCGGGCCCTCCGCGCCCGCCGCTCGGACCGCTTCGCGGCGAAGCGCTT
>SKZC01000023.1 GCA_007127575.1 Gemmatimonadota bacterium | reverse complement strand
AGCCCCCTCGGTCGTTGGCTCCCCTCGACGTAGCTTGGGCTATGCCTTCGGGTCGCCGCCTACGAGGCGGCTCCCTGGCGCTCCCAACGGTGGCGCCCTGTACTTCTTCAACGGCCTTCTAAGGATCGCCGTGTCGGGCCGCGGGCCGGTGCGGCTTGGAGGAACCGAGCTCCGACTCCGGGAGTAGGCAACGATGCCGTGGTCGGGGCCCTCCCCGCCGGACCCCGACTTCCGTCTCGTCTCCCTGCCGGCCAACACCCATGAAGAACGCACCCACAGGGCCGATACAGGAAGAGGAGGCGCTGGGCAAGGCGTACGACGCCCGGCTCATGCGGCGCCTCCTGTCCTACCTGGGGCCCTACAAGGGGAAGGTGGCTCTGGCGGTGACCCTCCTGGTCGTCGGGGCCGGGCTCCAGATCGTGGGTCCCTGGCTCGTGGCCATCGCCCTGGACGACGCCATCCCCACCGGAGACGGACGGCTCCTGGCCATCCTGGCCATCGCATACCTCACCGCAGCGGCCCTCACCTTCGTCCTGGAGTACGGCCAGGCCCTCCTCACCACCTGGCTGGGCCAGCAGGTCATGTACGACCTGAGGACCCAGATCTTCGGACACCTGCAGGAGCTGGACCCTCAGTTCTACGACCGGAATCCGGTGGGACGCCTCATGACCCGGATCACCTCGGACGTGGAGACGCTGAACGAGCTCTTCAGCTCCGGGGTCGTGGCCATCTTCGGGGATCTCTTCACCCTCATCTTCATCATCACCGCCATGCTGCTCCTGGACTGGCAGTTGGCGCTGGTGACCCTCTCCGTCATGCCCCTGGTGGCGTGGGCGGCGGTGATCTTCCGTTCCCGTATCCGTCGAGCATACCGGGACATCCGCCTCCGCCTGGCCCGGATCAACGCCTTCCTCCACGAGCGCATCACCGGAGTCCAGGTGGTTCAGCTCTTCAACCGGGAGGACCGGGACGCCCGGCGGATGGACGAGATCAACGAGAGCTATCTGGAGGCCCACCTCCGGTCCATCACCTACTACGCCCTCTTCTTCCCCATCATCGAGATCTTCACCGCCATCGCGCTGGCCCTCATTATCTGGTACGGGGGAAGTGCCATCCTGGCGGGAACCACTTCGGTGGGGGTGGTTACGGCCTTCCTCCTCTATGCCCGCCGCTTCTTCCGGCCCATCCAGGACCTGTCCGAGAAGTACAACATCCTCCAGGGAGCCATGGCCTCCTCGGAGCGGATCTTCAAGCTTCTGGACCGCGCCCCGGCCATCCGGGATCCGGCGGAGCCGGCGGATCTCCCCTCCCCCATCCGGGGAGAGATCGAGTTCCGGGACGTCTGGTTCGCCTACGAGGACGGGGAAGAGGGCCCGGAGTGGGTCCTGAAGGGCGTGAGCTTCCGGGCCGCGCCGGGGGAGAAGGTGGCGGTGGTGGGCCACACGGGAGCCGGCAAGACCACCCTCATCAACCTCCTCATGCGGTTTTACGAGCCCCAGAGAGGGGAGATCCTCCTGGACGGGGTCCCCATCTCCCGCCTCCGGATCCAGGATCTGCGAGGCCAGATCGGGCTCGTCCTCCAGGACGTATTCCTCTTCAGCGAGGACGTGGCGTACAACATCCGGTTGGGGAACCGGAGCATCACCGACGAGGAGGTGGCGGAGGCCGCCCGGGAGGTGGGGGCCGAGCCCTTCATCCGTCGGCTTCCGGAGGGCCTCCACCAGCCCCTGGGGGAGAGGGGACTCAGCCTCTCGGTGGGCGAGCGCCAGCTCGTCTCCTTCGCCCGGGCCCTGGCGTACGACCCGGCCATCCTCGTCCTGGACGAAGCCACCAGCTCGGTGGACTCGGAGATCGAGGCCCGGATCGAGGAGGCCACGAGCCGGCTCATGGAAGGGCGGACCTCCATCGTCATCGCCCACCGCCTCTCCACCGTCCAGGGTGCCGACCGGATCCTGGTCTTCCACCGGGGAGAGCTCAAGGAGGACGGACGCCACGAGGCGCTCCTGGAGCGAGACGGCCTCTATGCCCGGCTCCACGAACTCCAGTTCGCCCATCCCCCGCAAGCTGCAGAGGCGTAGGAGTCCGGGCTCTCCCAACCTTCAAGGGGGCGGTTCCGTCCCCCCTTCCTGCGAGACCGGAGTCTCCGTCTCCACCTCGGGAGCTCCCTCCCCGACCTCAGGAAGCTCCCACCTCCGGGAGGTGGGAACGACCCGGCCGGCCACCCGGATGAGGGGATCCGGCTCCCCCTCCTCCCCCCACTCCGCCGGGAGGAGGGCTTCTTCAGTGTACCGGGCCGAAGCGTTCCAGAGGATCCACTCCTGGACCCCGGCGTCGTAGACCGCCTGGATCTGCGCCCGGACCTCGGGGGGCCCGTAGGGTGGCTCCCCCAGAGTGAAGTCCTGGAGCCAGGGAATCAGCACCCCGGCGCCCTCCATCTGCTTTGAGCGTTCCAGGCCGTCCACCATCGCCTGCCGCACCACCTCGTAGGGGAAGGCGTTGGGTTGGGTGAACCCGTAGCTTCCCTCCCAGTAATGGGAGGGGTAGATCATGGGGAGGACTGCATCCACCGCGTCGGCCATCTTCTCCCACACCTGCCCGATCCCCACGTCATGTCGGAAGGTGGTGGTGACTCCGAAGAGATCGGCCTGGATCCGGGCGGGGAGATCCGACAAACCCTCCCGCCCGTGCAGGAGGAAGGAACGCACGGCATCGGCCCGACTCCCCAGTTCATGCCCGGGAAAAACCGCTTCCTTCATCTCCGACTCGGGACGGTCCGGGAAGCGCACGTAGTCCCACTGGATCTCGGCGAAGCCCAGTTCCACCGCCTCCCGGGCCAGGGCGATGTTGTAGTCCCAGACCTCCTTCCGGTAGGGGTTAACCCAGGCGTCTCCCATCCCGTCGATCCAGACGCCAGCGGTGCTGTCCTGAACCGCCAGGTCGGGACGGGCGCCGGCCAGGAGCGGGTCCTTGAAGACCACGATCCGGGCCACCGGATGGATCCCCGCCTCCCGCAAACGTCGGAGAAGCTCCTGCGGATCCCGGATCCGAAGCTCCCCATCCGCACCGATCTCTCTCGCCAGAGGGACCTGGGTGGGATAGCTCACGAACCCGGTGGCATCCTTGATGTCCACCACGAAGGTGTTGATCTCGGTCCTCTGGGCCAGCTCGATGAGCTCCGTGCTCCTCCGAAGAGACCCGGCGGCCCACGCGTTCAGGTAAATCCCCCGCATCTGGTCGGGAGGGACGCTTCCAGGATCGGCGGGAGGCTCCGGGACCTCTTCCACGGCCACATCCACTTCCACCTCGGTCTGCGGGGAACCGGATGGCTCGGAGGAGGTTTCGGAGGGAGGCGGTGCCCCCGCCTCCTCACAGGCCCACACTCCCAGGAGGAGGGCCAGGAGGGGGGCTCCGGCCCGGATCCACTTCGTTGGGGACTGCGTCATCTACGGGGACGTCTCCGGCGGGGGAATGTTCGGCGAGGGGGGAACCCCGTCCACCGCCGAAGGTGCCCTCTCCTCCCCCTCCGGGCCGAGGAGACCCTTCAGGATCCGGGAGGTCCGGACGGCTGCCCCCCGGTGACGCTCGATGTACCCCCGGGCGCGGGAGGCTGCCTCCTCCCCGACCTCCGAGACTTTGAGCCAGCGTCCCAGCACCTCCGCCAACTCCTCGGAGGACCCCACGGCACGGGCGCCCCCCTCGGCCTCCAATTCCGCCGCCGCTCGGGCATTCTGGTGCCGAGGCCCGAAGGTTACCGGGAGTCCGGCGGCCGCCGGTTCCAACACCGAGTGGAGCCCGTGGTCGTGGAACCCTCCGCCCACGAAGGCCACGTCTCCCGCCCGGTAGAGATCAGAAAGGACCCCCACTCGGTCCACCACCACCACGTCCCCCCCACCCACGCTCTCTGAGCTCTCCACCCGGCTCAGGGGGATCACGGACCACCCGTCCTCCTCCAGCTCCCCAGTGAGCTGAGAGAGGTGTCCCGGGGTGGGCTCGTGGGGGGCGATGACCAGGCGAAGCCCCTCCACCTCCCGACGGAGCACGCGGAGGGCGGGGAGAAGGATCCGCTCATCGGGCTTCCAGGTGGACCCGGCCACCAGAGTGGGGGGGCGGTCCCGGAGGAGGGGTCGGAGATGAGCGGACCCGGGATCCGCGGCCTCCGACCGGGCGGCGGCAGAGTCGATGCCCGGATCCCCGGTGACCTCCACCACCTCGGGGGACACCCCTAGCCGCCGGAAGCGGTCACCGTCCTCCTGAGAGATGGCGCATACCCGCCGGAGAGTGCGGAAGGCGGGCTGGAGGAAGGCACGGGCGGGCCAGCGGAGCCGGGAGGCACCCGAAGGAAGGGTCCCGGCGACCAAGACGGCGGGCACCTCCTGCTCACTAGCCACCTGGGCCAAGACGGGCCAGACCTCCGTCTTCGTGAAGACGAGCACATCAGGGCGGAGTGCGTCCACCAGACCCTCCATCTCCGGACGGGTGTCCCAGGGCAGGTAGCCCCCGGCGTGGACGGGGAGCTTCCGGAGCATCCCCTCGGCGGATGGAGAGAAGAAGGTGTAGACCAACTGGACCTCCGGTTCCTCGGCGCAAAGGGCTTCCATCACCGCCCCGGCCTGGAGGCTCTCGCCCACGGACGGGGCGTGAAACCAGACCAGAGGCCGGTCCTGGTCCCGGTAGGTCTCTGACCATTCCCGGAGCGCCACGCTGGACACGAGACGACCCCGGATGCCCCGGCCCACCTTCCATCCATCCCAGAGCCCAAGGGGAGGAGAGAGGCCTCGGAGAGCCCGGAGGGTCAAGTCGTAGACGCCGTAGGCGAGTCCCATGAGGCGACGATAGACCCGGAGCGCCGCCGGGGACAAGGGAGACTTGCCACGAACGGGCGGTACCAAACCTGGACGCGACTTCGGGTCTCCGCAGGGGCGGTCGCCTCCAGGGCCTTCCCAGGAAGCGTACTCGCGGCGTAGCGAGGTACGGGGGGACGGACTGAGGGGTGAAACGTTTTCACAAGGGAAACGCTTCGTCACGCGAGCCGTCTCCCATTGTATCCGCGGGCTCGGCCTGGGTACCTTTCGAAGAGTGCCCCTTCGGGTGCGGGAAGCTCTTGCCCGGTTCTCTCATCCCACCCCCCTTTCCCATACGCCCTGCGGAGACGACCATGGAGTTTCGGGTGACCATCCGACACGGGACGGAGCGTTCGGAATACCACATTCTCCAGGTGGAGGCGCCGGATCTGGTGTCCGCTCTGCAGGAGGCGTCGGAGCGAATTCCGTCGGAGGTGGCCCGGGACGCCGACCTGGCCGAGATCCGCCCCGCCGTCGCTCCCGACGAGCGGCCGGATCCGGCGACGGGCACGCCGGGTTGGGGAACCTGATCCGAAGGCCGGTGTCGGGACGCGGGGAGAGGTCTTGGCCGCAGCCGGCCGGGCCGGCCGGTCTCGACGGAGACGACGGGGCCGGAAGGGTACACGGCACAACATCGAGGACCGATGGACGAACCCTGGGTGATCTTTTTCGAGGAGCTTCAGGAGCGGGGAACGGAGATTCTGGAGCAAGAGGGCGGTCCGGAGGAGGAGCTCCTGACGGAGGCGGTGCAGGAGACCTTCGAGGCCACTGTCGACCGGCTCCTGAACCAGCTCGACTGGAGCGAGGAGGAGGCCGGTCACATCACCAAACGCTTCGCGTCTGTGGTGGGGGGCTGGGCCCAGGGGAGCCTGGACTGGGAGGAGCTCCGGGAGGAACTCCAGACCCACCAACAGGAGTGGGAGGTCCTGAAGGAAGGGTTCTGAGCGGGCCGACCTCGGGAAGGCTCCTCCTCCTTTTTCTCGCCGGAAGCCTTCTCCTCTCGGCGGCCTGTTCCCCCATCTACGTCCTCAGGGCCGGTGCGGCGCAAGCTCGCCTCCTCCAGGCCAGGACCCCCATCCCCGAGGTCATCCACGACCCGGCCACCGACGCGGAGACCGCCGCCAAGCTGGCTTTCGCGTGGGAGGCTCGGAGATTCGGGCTCGATGTCCTGGGCCTGGAGGCCGGGGAGGCCTACACCTCCGTGGTGGAACTCCAGACGGACACCCTGGCGTTGGTCCTCTCCGGAGCTCGCCGGGACCGCTTCGAGGCGGTGACGTGGTGGTTTCCCATCGTGGGCCGCGTTCCGTACCGGGCCTATTTCTCCACGGACCGGGCGCTCCGAGAGCAGGAACGGATGGAGGAGCGGGGTTACGACACGTATCTGCGTCCCACCGCTGCCTTCAGCACCCTGGGCTGGTTCGCCGACCCTCTGCCCTCCACCCTCCTCCGCCTGGACGTGGTGGGGCTGGTAGACACCATCCTCCATGAGCTCTCCCACGCCCACCTCTTCATCCCGGGGCGGGGCCGATTCAACGAGAGCTACGCCAATTTCGTGGGAGGGGCCGGAGCCGCCTACTACTTCTGCACCCGGCCGGGAGGAGGCCCTGATACGGTCCTTTGCCGCCGGGCCCGGGACCGGTGGTCCGACACCATGGAGCTCTCCCGGTTCATGGACGGCCTGGTGGACTCCGCCCAGGAGCTCTACGGCCGGGACGACCTGGACACCGAGGAGATCCTCCGTCGGCGCGACCGACTCTTCGCCGAGGCTCAGGACCGGTTCCGGGAAGAGGTGCAGCCCCGCTTCCGCGCCAGCACCTTCCAGATTTTCCTCACCCGGCCCCTGAACAACGCCACCCTCCTCTCCTGGATGCTCTACTACCACCGGCTACCGGACTTCCAGGCCCTCCTGGACGACCTGGAGGGAGATCTCCCGCAGGCGATCCGCTATCTCCATGCGGAGGCTCCGGGCGCCGGTGACCCCTTCCAGCTCCTGCCCGACGGGTCTCGGTAGGTATGAGTGCGGGGAAAGGTCCGGACCGCCGAGCGAACGCGGAAGAGGCGTCTCCCGAGGGGGGGAGATTCCAGTTGTACCGGACCCCCGGCGCTCTTAGCTTTCCGTTCCTATGACCGAGACCCAGAGAGAGACCTACGATCCCGGAGCGTTGGAAGCCCGCTGGCAGGCGGAGTGGGAGGAGGGCGGGATCAACTCCTTCACCGCCTCCGAGCTGCGCTCCGCTCCGAATCCGTACTACAATCTGATGATGTTCCCCTACCCCTCTGCCGAGGGGCTCCACGTTGGGAACATCTACGCCTTCACCGGCGCCGACGTACACGGCCGTTTCCAACGGCTTCAGGGGCGGGACGTCTTCGAACCCATCGGGTTCGACGCCTTCGGGATCCACTCCGAAAACTTCGCCCTGAAGGTGGGGACCCACCCCATGGAGCTCATCCCCCGGAACGTGGCCAACTTCACTCGGCAGCTTCGGCGGATCGGAGGGATGTTCGACTGGGACCACACCGTGGACACCACCCAGCCCGAGTACTACCGGTGGACTCAGTGGCTCTTCTTGCAGCTCTACAAGGGGGGGCTGGCGGAGCGCAAGGAAGCTCCGGTGAACTGGTGCCCGTCCTGCATGACCGTGCTGGCCAACGAGCAGGTGATCCAGGGCGCCTGCGAGCGGTGCGACACCGGGGTGGAGCAACGCCGCATCGCCCAGTGGTTCTTCCGGATCTCGGGCTACGCCGAGCGCCTCCTGGAAAACCTGGACCACATCGATTGGTCCGACTCCACGAAGAAGGCCCAGCGGAACTGGATCGGAAGAAGTGAAGGGGCACTCCTCCGCTTCCCGGTGGCGGGGTCCACTCCGGGACCGGACTCGCCGCAAGAGGAGGGGGAGGTGGTGGAGGTCTTTACCACCCGTCCGGACACGGTGTTCGGGGCCACCTATATGGTCCTGGCCCCGGAGCACCCCATGGTGGATCGGTTCACATCCCCGGGACGGCGGGGGGAGGTGGAGGCCTACCGGCGGCGGGCCTCCGCCATGGACATGGTCACCCGGCAGAAGGTGGAGGAGAAGGAGAAGACCGGGGTCTTCACCGGGGGATACTGCCGGAATCCCGCCACCGGAGAGGACGTCCCCGTCTGGATCGCGGACTACGTCCTCATGGACTACGGCACGGGAGCCATCATGGCGGTGCCGGGTCACGACGAAAGGGACTTTGAGTTCGCCACCGCCTTCGAGCTGCCCATCGTGCGAGTGGTGAACCCCCATGGGGAGGAGGGGGACGACCCGCCCGCCGAACCCTTCATGGGTGACGGAACGATGGTGAACTCGGACCGCTTCGACGGCCTTCCCGTGTCGGAGGCGAAGGAGGAGATTACGGCGTGGCTCCAGGAGCGGAAGCTGGGGGAGGCCAGGGTCTCGTACCGCCTCCACGACTGGTGCATCTCCCGCCAGCGATACTGGGGCCCTCCCATCCCCATCGTCCACTGCCCCGCCTGCGGACCCGTCCCGGTGCCCGAGGAAGAACTCCCCGTGCTTCTTCCCCGGGTGGAGGACTTCAAGCCCGACGCCCAGGGCGTAAGCCCTCTGGCCCGGGTGGAGGAGTGGTACCGGACCACCTGTCCGGAGTGCGGCGAGGAAGCCAGGAGGGAGACCGACGTCTCCGATACCTTTCTGGACTCGGCGTGGTACTTCCTCCGTTACCCCTGCGCCGACCGAGACGACGTGGCTTTCGACGAGGAGATCACCCGGAAGTGGCTCCCGGTGGACTGCTACATCGGTGGGAACGAACACGCGGTTCTCCACCTCCTCTACGCCCGGTTCATCACCATGGCCCTCAAGGACCTGGGCCATCTGGACTTCGAAGAACCCTTCACCGTCTTCCGAGCCCACGGGCTCATCATCCGGGAAGGGGCGAAGATGTCCAAGAGCAAGGGCAACGTCATCATCCCCGACCGGATCATCGAGGAGTACGGTGCGGACACGTTCCGGACCTACCTCATGTTTCTGGGTCCCTTCGAAGAGGGAGGTGACTACCGGGACGAGGGCATCCACGGCCCGTATGGCTTCCTGAAGCGCCTGTGGGAAACCGTGGTCCCTGTGGCGGAGTTGGGGGATCGACCCCCGGATCCCGAGGTGGAGCGGAAGCTCCATCAGACCATCCGGAAGGTGAGCGAGCAGCTTCCGGAGCTCCAGTACAACACCTCCATCGCCGCCATGATGGAGTACCTGAACGCGGTCCGGGCCGGGGGCCGAGCCGCCGCTCGAGGCGAGGTGGAGCCGCTTGTGGTTCTGGTGGCTCCCTTCGCTCCCCACCTGTCGGAGGAGCTCTGGCGCCGCCTCGGCCACCAGGGGAGCATCTTCCAGGGTGGGAACTGGCCGGAGTACGATCCCGCGAAGGCGGAGGAAAAGAGCGCCACCATCGCGGTGCAGGTCAACGGAAAGGTGCGAGCCACCCTCACCGCCCCCGTGGGGATCGCCGAGGAGGAAGCGCTGGAACTGGCTCGCTCCGACGAGAACGTCCAGCGGCACCTGGACGGTGGAGAGATCCGACGCGTCATCTACATTCAGGACCGCCTGTTGAACCTCGTCGTGGGATGAGCGGCCGTGTCCGCCTCCCGCCACCATCCACTCACATTCACCTCTGAGTAGACCATGTCCCCTCCCCCCGTCGCCACCCGGTCCGAGGTGACCCGCCTCTCCATCGACGCCGTCCGGGTCCTGTCCATGGACGCCGTTCAGGCCGCCCGCTCCGGGCATCCGGGCACCCCCATGGCTCTGGCCCCAGCGGCCTACCTCCTCTTCACCCGCCACCTCCGGCACAACCCGGAGAATCCGGAGTGGCCCGACCGGGACCGGTTCATCCTCTCCGCCGGCCACGCTTCCATGCTCCTGTACTCCGCCCTTCACCTCTCGGGATACGATCTTCCGCTGGATGAGCTCGTACGGTTCCGACAGTGGGGCTCCCACACTCCCGGGCACCCGGAGTATCGAGAGACGCCGGGGGTGGAAACCACCACCGGCCCGCTGGGGCAAGGAGTGGCGAATTCGGTGGGAATGGCGCTGGCGGAACGGTGGCTGGCGAATCGTTTCAACCGGCCGGACCGCTCGGTGGTGGACCACTGGACGTACGCCATCTGCTCCGACGGCGACCTCATGGAGGGGATCTCCCACGAGGCCGCGGAGCTGGCGGGGCACCAGAAGCTGGGCAAGCTCATCTGGATCTTCGACGACAACCAGATCACCATCGACGGAGGCACGGATCTCTCCACCTCGGTGGACCAGGCTCGCCGCTTCCAAGCGTACGGGTGGCACGTCCAGCACGTGGAGGACGGAAACGATCTGGAGGCTCTGGACCGGGCCCTGGAGAAGGCTCGGGAGGAGACGGATCGGCCTTCCCTTATCGTGCTCCGGACCACCATCGGCGAGGGCAGCCCCAACCTGGCGGGTCATCACAGCACCCACGGGGCCCCCCTGGGGGAGGAGGAGATCCAGGCCACGAAGGAAAACCTGGACTACCCTTCGCTGGAACCCTTCCACATCGACCCTCGGGCCCTTTCGGATTGGAGAAGGGCCCGGGAGCGAGGGAAGGAGCTGGAAGGGGAGTGGAGGGACCGGATGGCCGGATACCGGGCGGATCACCCCGACGCCGCCCGGGAGTTGGAGGAGTTTCTGAGCGGGCAGCTTCCCTCGGGCTGGGACCAGGACCTAAAGGAGGGATCCTCCGGGGACGAAGGGGCGGACGAGGCGACCCGGGCCAGCTCCGGGAAGGCCATCCAGAAGGTGGCGCCTCGGGTGCCCAACCTGGTGGGTGGGTCGGCGGACCTCACGGGGTCCAACCAGACGGAGATCAAGGGAGCGGAGGTCATCCAGGCCTCCACCCCGGGAGGCCGAAACCTCCATTACGGGGTCCGGGAGCACGCCATGGGCGGGATCATGAACGGGATGGCGCTCCACGGCGGTCTCCGCCCCTTCGGAGGGACGTTCCTCATCTTCTCCGACTACATGCGACCCTCCATTCGCCTCGCCGCCCTCATGGGCCTGCCCGTCATCTATGTCTTCAGCCACGACTCCATCGGCCTGGGCGAGGACGGCCCCACCCACCAACCGGTGGAGCACCTTCCGGCCCTCCGAGCGATCCCCAACCTTCTGGACCTCCGGCCCGGGGACGCGGCGGAGACGGAGGCTGCGTGGCGGGTGGCGCTGGCCCGGAAGGAAGGCCCCACCTTCCTGGCCCTCACCCGGCAAAAGGTCCCTCAGCTTCCCAGGGAAGGGAACGATGCCGGCGTGGAACGGGGAGGATACATCTTCCGGGAGGCCTCCACCGGCACTCCAACGGTCATCCTCTTGGCCTCGGGCTCCGAGCTCCACCTGGCGGTGGACGCCAAAACGCGTCTGGAGGAGGAGGGCCCGCCCACCCGGGTGGTGAGCCTCCCTCCCTGGCAGCTCTTCCGGAGCCAGCCCAAGGAGTACCGGGAACAGGTCCTTCCGCCTACGGTGACGAACCGGGTCTCGGTGGAGGCGGCCGCGACGTTGGGTTGGGAACGGTGGGTGGGAAGCGCCGGCGCTTCCGTGGGGCTGGACCGGTTCGGCGCCTCCGCGCCCTCCGACACCCTCTACCAGGAGTTGGGCATCACGGTGGATGCGGTGCTGGCCCAGGCCCGGAACCTGGCTGGATCCTGAGAACCTCGGAGCCCCCGCTCCTCCGGCACCCTGCTCGGGAAGCAGAGTATTACTTGAGTTCCAACCCACCCTGCCCCTGCAGAGAGGAGCGTCGGAGACATGGAAGGCTTCGGAGGCCGGTATCCAGGCGGCCCCAGCCGGGACCCTGATGGAAAGAAGGGCGAGGGGCGCCGGACCCCTGACCTGCCGGCGACGGAGGAGCTGGAACGCCGCGCCCAGGAGAAGGGAGTCCGGCAGCGGAGGCGGAAGCGGCGGAAGCGGATCCTCACCGGCTTCCTGGTGGTCCTCCTGGCCGCTGCGGGTGTGGGCCTCTGGGTGGGGATACAGGCCCACCGGACCAGCGAGGAGATGGTCCAGGAGCGGGAGGGACAGACCCCCACCACCTCCCCCGACCAGCAGGAGCGGATGCTCCAGGAGCTCCTCCGCCAGCCGCAGTCGCAAGCCGAGCCTCAGATCCAGTTCCCTGGCGCCGACGCGGACGCCGGAACCGAAGGAGGGAGTCCATGAGTGAAGGGGGAGGGAGGATGGGCTGGAAGCAGGTTGTGCAAAACGCTCCCGACGAGGGAGAGATCCTGGTGGTGGAGGACGAGAGACCGGTCCGGGAGGCCCTCACCAAGCTCGTGACCCGATTCGGCTACCAGGTCCGGAGCGCCGCCTCCGCCGAAGAGGGAGACAACTGGCTGGCCTCCCAGACCTTCGACCTGGTTCTGTTGGACATCGAGCTGCCCAAGATGAAGGGAGTGGAGTTCCTCCGCTGGGTCCTGGACCGCTCTCCGGAGACCGCCGTGATCATGATGACGGGACTCGACGATCCGAAGCTGGCCATCGAGTGTCTGCAGAATGGGGCCCGCACCTACCTGGTGAAACCGCCGGACCCCGAATTCCTCCGCCTCGCCATCCGCGACGCCCTGGCGGTGCGCCGCATCCTCATGGAGCGAAACGACCTGAGGGAGGACTCCGCCTCCTCCCTTCCTTCCCTGTAGAAAGGGGAAGCGGGAGCGCCCCGCTCCCACCACCGCTGGCCCCACCCTACACCGTCCCGCACGGGCCGCCCGCCCGCAACGTCTTGCTCCCACGGGAAGACCCATTAAGATTGTCGCGGCCTCGGATCGAAACCGGGTGGGGTGCGCCCCCTCCCGACGTGCTCCGGTCCGGCGGCCTCCTGAGGTGTGGCATGACCGTGGCGGATCGACCCGAGGCTCCTGAATGACCCCAACGGAAGGCCGGAGGACCGAAACGGGAGACGAGCCGTCGTCCCTTCCTCTCCCAGTGGAGGGGGTGTGGGGGCGGACCCTCTTCCTCGTGGTCTTCTTTTCCGTCTTCTGGTTCGTCCTCTCCGGGCGAGTGGGGATCCCCTACTTCACCATGATGGCCGTGACGGTGGGGATCGTCCTCCTCCTGAACCGGGATCGGCCCTTCCCCGGGGGTGTGGCCGGGGTGGAGGGAGGGCTCAAGGGCCGGATGGGCATGGGGTTCCGACTCCTCCGCTACATGGGCTGGCTGGTCTACAACGTCCTCAAGGCGAACCTGGAGGTGGCCTATATGGTCCTCCACCCCAAGCTTCCCATTCGCCCGGCCCTCCTCACCTTCCGGACCGAGCTGGAGAGCCCTCTGGCCCAGGTCCTGGTGGCCAACTCCATTACGCTGACCCCGGGGACGGTTACGGTGGACCTGGATGACGAGGGAGGGTACCTGGTCCACGCCATCCACCCCCGTTCGGCGAACAGCGTGACGGAGGCCGCCCTGCAGAACGTGGTCGCCCCCGTCTTCCAGGAGTCGCCGGAGCCGGCCCCGGACGTCCGGTGGATCTACTCGGTGGAGGAGTTGGAGCCGCGATGACGACCGTCCTACTGGCGAGCGCCATCTACGTGGCCCTCCTTATCGGGGTGAACTTCTACCGGGTGGCGGCGGGCCCCACCATCTTCGACCGTCTCATCGCTGTGGGCCTCATCGGGAACAACGCCGTCCTCCTCATCGTCTTCATGGGCTTCATCTACGGACGGGCGGACATGTTTCTGGACCTGGCCATCACCTACGCCATCCTGAACTTCGTGGGCGTGGTGGCGCTGGGGAAATACCTGGAGGCCAGTCAGGCCGAAGAGGAAGGGGCATGACGGCGGCGGTGGTGGTGGTCCTCCTGGCCGTGGGGCTCTTCTTTCTCACGGTGAGCACCGTGGGACTTCTCCGCCTTCCCGACTTTTACACCCGGGCACATTCGGTGGGAAAGTCGGAGACCTTGGGCGCCATGCTCGTGCTCCTGGCTCTGGCAGTCTACAACGGGTGGAGCCTCCTCAGCGTGAAGATCCTGCTCATCGTGGGTCTCGTGGCGGTGACGAACCCCACAGGGGTCCACGCCATCACCCGAGCCGCCGTTCGACGACGAGTGGAGATCTGGGTCCGGGAGGACGACCGCACGAAATCCGCCACGCCCACGGGGGAGGACCGGCCATGATCTGGCAGTTGGATTTCTGGCTCATGGTGGTTCTGGTGATCTTCGCCATTGCGGCCCTGGAGGTGAGAGACCTCCTAGCGGCCGTGGGGATCCTTACCGGTTACTCGTTCCTCATGGCCCTCCTCTTCGCCGAGCTGGGGGCTCCGGACGTGGCCCTCACCGAGGCGGCCCTGGGCGCCGGGCTCACCGGAGTCTTCCTCCTGGTGGCGCTCTTCTTCTTCGACCGGACCTCGGAGGACTGATGAGGATCATCTCCATCTCCCTCCTCCTCCTGCTGGGTGGAGTCCTGGCCTACGCCTCCGGGGACCTGCCGTCGCGAGGCGACCCCCAGGCTCCCGCCAGCGTGCACGTCTCGCCCCACTACATCGAGAACTCGCTGGTGGAAATGGAGACGCCGAACATGGTGACGGCGGTCCTGGCTGACTACCGGGCCTTCGACACCTTCGGGGAGGCGGTGGTGGTCTTCACCGCCGCCCTCTCCTGCCTCCTGATCTTGATCCGGAGAAGAAGGGAGGAAGAGGGAGACGAAGGACGGGAGGGGCGCGCATGAGTCTTCGATTCGACTCGGGGCTGCCGGAGGGCCTGGCGGGAAGCGCGCACCGGGGAATGAGCCGGACGTACCACAGCCTCTTCGTGGACGTGGTCACAAAGGCCATGGTCCCCATGATCCAGGTCTTCGCCTTCTACGTCATCTTCCACGGGCACTACAGCCCTGGAGGAGGCTTCCAGGGCGGAGTCATGCTGGCCGCCAGCATCATGCTTCTGCGGCTGGCCATGGGGCAGGAGGAGTCGTTCCGGCGCTTCCCTCCGGACTGGGGGATGCTTTTGGCCGCTGGAGGCACGCTCCTCTTCGCGGTGCTGGGGGTCCTCCCCATGGTCTTCGGGGGCAACTTCCTGGACTACGAGTACATCCCCTTCCTGGGCGCAGAGGCGGCGACCCGGCGGTACTGGGGGATCCTCCTGGCGGAGGTCTTCATCGGCTTTCTCGTATGGGGCGCCCTGGTGGCCATCTACGACGCCCTTTCAGGGGGAGGTGAGTGACGGTGGAGTTCTTCATCGGACGCTACTCGTACTACCTCATCGCCGCCCTCCTGGTAGTGGGCCTCTACGGGATCACCTGGAAGCGAAACATGCTGAAGAAAGTCATCGGCATGACCGTCTTCCAGACCGCCATCTATCTCTTCTTCATCCAGGGAGCCACGAAGATCGGGGCCACCATCCCCATCTACGATCCGGAGCTGGGCCTGGACCCCGTGGACTACCTGAATCCCCTCCCCCACGTGATGATCCTCACCGCCATCGTGGTGGGGGTGGCGGTAACGGGGATCGCCCTGGCACTCCTCCTCCGCATCCAGCGAGCCTACGGTTCCCTGGATGAAGGAACCGTGATCCGGAAGATGAGGGAGGGTCGGTGAGCCAGATCCCCGCTCTCATCCCCGGCACCCTCCTCTTCACCGCCTTCGCAGCCCTTTTCGCAGGGCTGATCCGGGTGTCCTGGGGCTACGCCCTGACGGTCCTGGGGATCGGTACCTCCTTCGTGATCTCCCTCATGGGAGTCTCGGCGGTACTCCAGGAGGGCGAGCTCCGGTACCACCTGGGCGGGTGGCAGCCCCCCCTGGGGATCGAGTGGGTTCTGGACCCCCTCTCCGCCTTCATGGTGACCCTCATCACCGGGATCGGATTTACGGTCATCGTCTACGCCCCCCGTTCCATCCGGTTCGAGACGCCGGGGAAGGAGGGGTTCTTTTATCCTTCCATCGCTCTCCTGCTTGCGGGCCTGGCGGGGGTCTCCCTCACCGGCGACGTCTTCAACCTCTACATCTTCATTGAGATTGCGGCGTTGGCGGCCTACGCCCTCCTAGCGGTGGGGGATCGTCGCGCTCCGGTGGCCGTCTTCCGGTACCTGATCTTCGGTGCCGTGGGAGGAGGGTTCTACCTCCTGGGCGTGGGCTTCCTGTACTACTCGGCGGGAACCTTGAACATGGCGGACCTGGCGGAGCGCATCCCGGAGCTCTACCAGTCCCGATCCGTCATTGCCGCTGCGGTCCTCATGGTCACGGGGCTGGGCCTCAAGATGGCTCTCTTCCCCATGCACCTCTGGCTCCCGGACGTCTACAACTTCGCCCCCTCGGTCTCCGCGGGCCTCATCGCCCCCATCATGACCAAGGTCTCGGCGTACGCCATCGTGCGGCTCTTCCTGGACGTCTTCCACCCCAGCTTTTTCGTGGAGACCCTTCCCATCACCACGCTGGTGGGTTGGCTGGCCGTGGGCGGGATCCTGGTGGGCTCCATCCTGGCCATTGCCCAGTCCGATTTCCGCCGCATGCTGGCCTACTCCTCCGTGGGCCAGATCTCGTATGTGGCGCTGGGGATCGGCCTGGCCAATCCCATCGGACTCATCGGAGGGCTACTCCACATCGTGAACCACGCCCTCATGAAGGGATGCCTCTTCCTCATCGGGGGGAACGTCCGCCTCCGGACCGGACTGGTGGAGATCCCCCGGTTCGCCGGACTGGGCCGGGCCATGCCCTGGACCATGGTGGCCTTCACGGTGGCGGCCCTGGCCATGGTGGGGATTCCTCCCACTGCCGGCTTCTTCTCCAAGTACTACCTCCTGCTGGGGAGCGTCGACGCCGGGAACTGGATCTTCTTCGCCGTCATCATCGTGAGCAGCCTCCTCTCGGCCATTTATTTCTTCCGGGTGCTGGAGATGGTTTACCGGGAAGCCCCGGAGTCGGCCGAGGGAGAGGGAGGCGGCTCCGACGGTGGTGGAGCGCACCCGGGGGGGGAGGCCCCCGCCTCCATGCTGGTGCCGGTGTTGGCGCTGGCCGTGGCGATCCTCCTAGTGGGGATCTTCAACGTCGTGATCGTGGACCGGCTCCTGGAGCCGGCCGTGGCCCCCCTGGCGGAGTGAGGAGAGGACTGTGGAGACGCTCCTAGACCTTCGCCCCCTCTTCGCCATCCTGGTGTCCGCCGCGGCGGCGGTGGCCATCGCATTCACGGGAAGGCATCCCAATCTGCGGGAGACGTGGAGCGTCCTGGCGGCGGTGGTAAAGTTCCTCCTGGTGGCCTCCATGGCTCCCGGCGTCCTGGCCGGGGAGACCTACGAGGTGGACCTGGTCCAGTTGGCCCCGGGAATCGAGCTGGGGCTTCGAGTGGATGCGGCAGGGCTCCTCTTCGCCCTCTCCGCCTCCTTTCTCTGGATCCTCACCTCCTTCTACTCCATGGGCTACATGCGTGGCCTGTCGGAGCACAAGCAGACCCGCTTCTACGCCATGCTGGCCACCTGCCTCTCGGCCACCATCGGGCTCTGCTTCTCGGCCAACGTCCTCACCTTCGTGGTCTTCTACGAGATCCTCTCGGTGGCCACGTATCCGCTGGTGATCCACGCTGAGTCGGAGAAGGCCTGGCGCATCGGGCGGCAGTACCTGATCTACGCCATTACCGCCGGGATCGCCCTGGTGGGTGGCACCGCGCTCATCCAGCAGACCGCCGGCACCCTGGACTTCGCTCCAGGCGGGTTCCTGGACGCCGGAATCGGGACTGGCACCCTCTGGGTGATCTTCCTCTGCTTCTTCATCGGGTTCGGGGTGAAGGCCGGGGTCATGCCCCTCCACTCATGGCTCCCCAACGCCATGATCGCGCCCACCCCCGTCTCCGCCCTCCTCCACGCCGTGGCCGTGGTGAAGGCGGGAGTGTTCGGGTTCGTGCGGCTCGTGGGGTACATCTTCGGCCCCGAGCTCCTGGGGGACATCGGCGCCGCCACCGTCCTGGCCACCTTCGCGGCGGTGACCATCCTTCTGGCCTCGTGCATCGCCCTCATGAAGGATGACCTGAAGGCGAGGCTGGCCTACTCCACAGTGGGGCACCTCTCCTACATCGTGTTGGGGGTTGCGCTCCTGGTCCCCCACGCGCTTCTGGGCGCCGCGTTCCACATGGTGACCCACGCCGCCATGAAGATCACCCTCTTCTTCTGCGCCGGGGCGATCTACGTCCACACGGGGAAGAAGAAGGTGAGCGAGCTGGACGGCATCGGTCGCCAGATGCCGGTGACGCTGGCCGCCTTCGGTATCGGCGCCGTGGGGTTGGCGGGAGTGCCCCTGGTGGGTGGATTCGTGAGCAAGTGGTACCTGGCGGCGGGAACGGTGGATGCGGGGGCCCTGGTGTTCCTGGGGGTCCTTCTGCTCAGCGGTATCCTGAACGCGGCATACCTGGTGCCCATCGTGACCCGCGCTTTCTTCCGGAGCTCTGAGGCCCATCCTCGATTCAACGAGGCCTCGCTCTTCATGGTGATCCCCATCTCCATCACAGCGGTGCTCTCCCTCCTGCTGGGAACGCACCCCGACGGGCTCTTCCGCTTCTTCTCGGTGGCGGAGGCCATGGTGGCTTCGGTGACGGGGATCTCCTTCGCCGGTGGGGGGCCGTGATGGGCCGACGGAGAGGAGGGAGACGATGAAGGGATCCTTGGGGCGATGGGTGCTGGGAGCGGGCCTCCTGGGAGCGGCCGCATTGGAATTCCTGGGAGACGGGACGCCGGCGGAGCGAATCTGGGACTACCCCCTCTTCTTCGCCGCCATGGGTCTCCTGGGCTGCCTCCTGCTGTCGGTGGCGGCGAAGGGAGGGGTAAGTCCCGTGCTGGACCGCCGGGAGGACTTCTACGGGGAACGGGACGCCGGGTACGACTGGTCCACCGAAAGCCCGGCTGCCACCGGCGAGGACCGGGGAACCGACGACCGCCGCCCGGGCGGGGAGGGCTAACCCATGTTCGGAGTGTTTCCACCGGGATTGATCCTGATCCTCGGGGCCCTCCTCCTCCCCCTGGTGCCCAGGACGGCACGGGGATGGGCCTTCCTGGTCTTCCCCGTCCTCACCCTCCTCCATCTGGGGGGGTTGGAGGACGGAAGCCGAATGACCTGGCACTTCGCCACCTTCGAGCTGGTCCCCCTCCACGTGGACGCCCTGGCCCATGTTTTCGGTTGGGTCTTCGCCCTGGTCACCCTCATCGCCGGGGTCTACGCCCTCCACCTGAAGGACACGGGGCAGCAGGTGAGCGCCCTCCTCTATGCCGGGAGCGGGCTGGGAGCGGTCTACGCCGGGGACCTCTTCACTCTGGTCTTCTTCTGGGAGATCATGGCCTTTTCCGCGGCCTATCTGGTGTGGGCCCGGAGGACGGCAGAGTCCTATGACTCCGCCATGCGCTACCTCTTCGTCCACATCTTCGGGGGCAGCCTCTTCCTGGGGGGAGTGCTCTGGCACTACTCCGAGACCGGCTCTCTGGCCTTCACCGCCTTCGATCCCGGCTGGCCCGCCTACCTGATCCTGGGAGGCTTCGCCGTCAACGCCGCCGTGGTGCCCCTCCACGCCTGGATCGCCGACGCCTACCCTCGGGGCACCCTCACGGGAAGCGTCTTCCTCTCGGCCTTCACCACCAAGACGGCGGTCTACACCCTGGCCCGGGGGTTCGCAGGATGGGAGATCCTGGTCTGGGCCGGGGTCCTCATGGCCATCTACGGGGTGACCTACGCCATCCTGGCCAACGACATCCGCCGGGTCCTGGCGTACCACATCGTGAGCCAGGTGGGCTTCATGGTGGCGGGACTGGGAATCGGTACTGCCGACGCCCTGAACGGGGCCACCTCCCACGCCTACACCCACATCCTGTACAAGGGGCTCCTCTTCATGGCCACCGGGGCGGTGATCTACGCCACGGGGCGGAGCCGCATGACGGAGCTGGGCGGGCTCATGGCAAAGCTCCCGTGGGTCTTCTGGGTCTACATGGTGGCGGCTCTCTCCATCTCCTCCGCCCCCTTCTTCTCGGGCTTCGTCTCGAAGCCCATGACGATCCACGCGGCGGAGTATGACAGCACGGCCACGGTGGTCCTCCTCCTGCACCTGGCGTCGGTGGGGACCTTCCTCT
>SKZC01000386.1 GCA_007127575.1 Gemmatimonadota bacterium | reverse complement strand
GAGCGGGTGGAGTTCGACATGGTCGAGGGCGAAAAGGGCCCGGCGGCTGAGAACGTGGTGAAGCTGGGATAGGCTTCACGACCCCGGAGATGGAACCGAAGAGGGGCGTCCCAACCGGGACGCCCCTCTTCGTCATTGTGGGATGATGGGGATTGACTGAATCTTGAATGGGCCCCCGTTCCCTGGACTCTGCTGAGGATCCGCATGGAGAACCCGTACGAAGCCCTCATCGCCATCACCGCCATTCTCGTCCTGTTTGGACTTCCCCTGGGTGGGCTGGTGATCCGCTTTGCCCTCCAACCGCTGGTGAAGAACCTTACGGAGGCGATCCGTGGCGATTCCCGTGGTGGATTGCCTCCTGAGGAGGTGGACCGAATACATGCCCGTCTGGACAGCCTCGAGCGGCGATTGGAGGAGGAGGAGTCTATCAGCACACGGCTCCTGGAGATCCAGGAGCTGGATCGAAGGATCGCCAAAGGGAGCGGCGGGACCGGTGGGAGCAGGGAAGGGGGGTAGGGAACCACCGCCCAACCGGGCCGTTGGGGTATCCCCCGTCCCCTGCCGGTCCGGTCATCCTTCTCCCGGGGGCCCCCCGATGTGGCAGAAGTAGCAGGTGGCCGGGCTCTGCCTCGCCATGGACTCGGCATCGAAACCCGGGCCGTGGGGATTGACCCCCCATCCGGCGTTGGAGTGACATTCGAGACAGTCCGTCTGTCCGTGGCAGGACGCGCAGGACTGCAGACCCACTCGAGCCGCCTGTCCGTGGGTCAGGATCCAGGCCGGCTCCGCCGAGTGGAACGCTACGTCCCGGCTCCCATCGGCTGCGATTCCGGAGCTGACATGACAGTCCCGGCAGAAGGCTTCGGTGCTGTGGCAGGAGGCACACTCTCCAGAGGCTCCGAACACCTCGGCCGCGTGTCGCTCCAGAAAGTTGTCGGGGTGGAACGCCCGAGAATCCGCTCCTGCATGGCAGTCGGCGCAGTACTGCTCCGAGTGGCATGTGGTGCACTGAAGGGTGCCAGTGGCAGCGAAGCTGGCGTGACGGGTGGAGAAGTCTGCCGGGTGGATTCGCCGGCCCGCCCCGGTGAGGTCCACGCCCTGGGGGCCACCCGGCACTGGAATGGGCAGGGTTCGGATGGCCTCCAGGGGATCCCGACGGGGGATGGGGAGGGTGTCCCGAGGGAGCACGGGAGTCGGAACGTCCGTCAAGGCGACTCTTGTGCTCTGAATGGTTCCCCCGGAGGTGGATCGATGGATGAATCCACGGCCCGCCACCTGACCAACCGCGTCGGTCTCCGGAGGGGTCGCCTCGCCCCCGCTATCCGCTCGGTCCTCCGGCTCCTCCGGCCCGATGCGCTCACCGGTGTGGCACTCGAGGCAACTCGGCTGGGTGTGACAGTTGGCGCACCGGGCCGGCTCGGCCGAGGCCATACCCCCGTGGTCCCATGGCCAATCGGGCTCTCTGTGGGTTTCCGGAAGGGGGTACTGTGCTTCCCGGTCCCTCACCAGAGACGCCACACGCTGGTCGCGCCCCAGCGCAGTCACTGACTCCAGGTCGTTGGCATTGACGTGGCACACCTCGCAGGTCTCCCGAGCGTGGCAGGTGGCGCACTGGAGTTGCCCAAGCCCACCGTCGGGAGCGTGAGCGGATAGAAAGTCTGGGGCTTCATGGGATTCGGGGAGCGGGAACCCGGCGATCCGCTCCGTGGAGAGTGCTTGGGCCTGGGTCAGGGGAACGTGGCAGATGTCGCATCGCGCTTCCGGCGCCAAGTGAGTGTCCACGGTGTGGGCGTGACAGGCGATGCATCCCTCCGGCGGGGCCTCCGCCACCTGCATCCGGAGGGGCGGGTCGTGGGGGGCATGGCAGGCCCGGCAGTCCGAAGCCTCGCCCTCGATGAGCTCCTCCAGGGTTCGGTGGTTGAGGTGGGAGAACCGGAGGTTGGAGACCCTGGGTTCGGGGGGAGTCCAATCCACGGGTGCGGCACGTTCCCCGTCGTGACATTCACCGCAGCTTCCCGGGGTGGGGAACATCTCTTCGGCTCTCCCCGTCACGGCCCCCCCGTGGCAGCCGACACAGAGGGGAAAGAGGCCTTCATGAAGTTCATGTGGGAAGCCGTCCTGCATCGGGGCGGGTGTGGTGGAGTCGACGGTCGGAACTGAGGATTGGGCGCCTGGGGTGGCCAGCACGACGACGCTTCCGGCCGCCAGGAGAGCCATCGCTGCTCCGAATACCCCCCTCATGGTCTCCCTCCGGAAGGGGTGGGGGAGGAAGGACTCGGCTCGGAACCCACCACCCAGTCCAGGCGGAGGTTCCCCCGGAGCTGGGTCCAGTCCAGGTGGGGTGTAGGGCCCCGGTTCAGGTGTCGGTAGCCGGTGAGGGAGCCGGACATGCGGGCCCGTTCCGAGAGTCGGATGGAAGACTCGGCGCCGAGTCCCACCACGGCTCCATGATCCAGGCGGAACTCGTAAAGTCGCTGGAAGGCCACGGCCCGCACCGCCAGAACGCCTCCATCGTCCAGTCGGCGCATGAGGCGAGCCTGCCCTTCGCTCCGAGCCGCACCAAACCCCACCTCACCCCGAACGCCGCCCTCGAGGCGCCAGTCCGGGCTGGGGGACCAACTGGCTGTGCCCCCGAGCCTCCATCCATCGCTGCGAAATTGACCCAGGCTCACCTCCATCCCGGTGTCGTCGTAGCGACGAAAGGAGGTCTCGCCACGGAGGACGATTTCGCCCCTGGCCCGGGTCCAGGTGGCGTCCAACCGGGCCTCGTCGAACCCCACCGGGGAAAAGGCTCCCCAGATGGTCCAGAGCTCGAAGTACGGGCGGTAGCGGCGGCCCTCCACCGCCAGAGCTACGGACCCCAGGGGCGGAGTCCGGGCGCGGAGACGGAGCTCGTTGAACTCCCCTCCCACCACATCCCGTTCCACCGCCGCCTCCACTGAAGCGGCTCCGAAGCGGTAGACGCCATCCAGCCGGGCCAACTCCGAGTAGAGCCCTCTCCGGTCGTCCCGGACGTCCCGATGGTAGAGCGCGGTGAGGTTCAGGCGGGGGGAGGGTCGATACCGGACCGTAGCCCCCAGTGCCAGTCCCGGCTCGTTCGGTGCCAGCTCCTCGATGGCCTCCAGGGCGTCCCCCGTCCGCTGCTCGTTCAGCCCGCGCACCAGGCTTCGGCCGGCGTAGCCTTCGACGCTCCACCCGGCTCGGGGCCGGAGCGTGAGTTGGAGTCCGTCGAAGTTGTAGAACCCCAGCCCCGAGGCGGTCCACTGGCGGCCCAATCGCACCCGGTAGCGATCCCGGTTCAGCTCTCCATAGCCGGCCAGCAGGTTCACCGTCTCGTTCGCCCGCGGCCAGAAGTCGGGATCACCGCCCCAGGAGGTGCGGCCTCGCAGCTGGCCATAGACGCGCACCCCGCGCCCCAGCCCCCACACGCTCATCTCCAGATCCTGGCTACCGGGGATGGTGGAAAGAGACGGACCGGGTCGGGTGCCTCGGCAGAAGGTGGAGCCGGGCGCACAACGAACCACCTGGCCGTCGGGGAGCTGACGGAGGAGCCCGGTCCCGTCCAGTTCTCCGGCCGGTACGCTGTCCTGGATGAAGGGGCGTACATCCACATACCGGAGGTTCGTGCTCCCGCTCACCCGAAACGATTGACCCTGGAGCTCTCCATCCGAGGTGGCCACCGGGCCGGTGGCCAGAACCAAGGTCACAATCACGGCAGCCGTGGACGAAAAACGCCGCATCACCAACCCCTCGCCGGGAGTCGCCACCCCGGAAGCTCCTCCAGTTCCCGAACGGCAACCCCCGTTTCAGCGGAAGGGTCGTGGGGGATCATATGGCAATGATGGCATTCGAGTCCGGGTTCATGCTCCTGCTGATCCGTATGGCACATGAGACAGAGGGAGCGGGTGAGGGTCGGGCGCTCTCCCACCTCCTGGGCGTGGCAACCCGCCGAAACGCAGCTCTGGTGAACCTCCAGTCCGTGGGCTCCCGGCTCTCCCGGAGTGTGACAGGTTCCGCAGTCCGACTCGGGGCGGTGGTGATCCTGGTGGCAGGCCGTGCATCCGGTCTCCACTTCCAGCATCACTGGGCCTGTGTGACACGCGTCGCACGATACGCCTTGATGCGCTGCATGGTCAAAGGGAAGGTCCCTGGACCGAGGGGCGTCCCAGACCGTGAGGGCCAGGTCCGTGGCGACGGGCCCCGGCGGCGGAAGCTCTGCCGAGGCATGGCACGCCTCACAGGTGTAACCGCGGTCGGGGTCGTGGTGACAGGCGGCGCAGTCCCGAGCCGTCTGCACGGTGACGACGCCATGATCTCCCCCGGTGCCATGGCACTCCAGGCAGGCCACCCCCTGGTGATCCCGATGGGTGAAGGGCCGGTCCTGGGCTGTCCCCAGTTCCCCCGGAGCGTCCACCTCCCCCTCCGGCACCGAAGGCTGGGGGGAGGCGGGAAGGCCGGCAGCCACCAGAAGTGCCAGCAGCATCCCACCGGACCCGACCCACGCCCACCCGGGAAGGGCCGGAACCCGGAGCCGGGTCCGGGTCACTGTGGGGTGAACTGGAGCTCGAGAGAGACGTTCCCACTGGGGGTGAGCCCGTAGTCCCGCTCAATCTGACGGATGCTGGCTACTAGCAGCGCCTCGAGAAGGAACGGGTTGTGAACCTCCGAGCCGGGCTCCTGGGCGAGCTGCATGTTGAAGAGGGAGCCGTCCGCCGTGGTGAGGACGCTGGGGTCACCGAACTCCTCTTCAGGGATCCGGTCCAATAGAGCGCCGATGGTCCCCACCAGACCATCGATCCGGTTGCGGGCCACGATGAGGGCCGAACGGGCCGCGTCCGCACTCCCGTGGCACCCGGTGCATCCTCCGTAGGAGCGTTCCTGAAGCCCACAGTCGGTCTCGCCGGTGGGGACTCCGTTCTCATCCACGCAGGGGATGGCCTGGAAGGAATGGCCCGTGGCCCGGAAGCTGAACGCACCGGTCTCCGGGTCCTCCAACTCGTACGTCTCCATGTGGCAGGTCGCACAGAGCCCCGGGTTCGCCTGGGTGCCGTGGGTGGTCATGATTCGTATGTCCGGGTACTCGAAGCCCGGCGGCGTCCAGCCCGCCTCTCCCAGGAGGAGGGGACCCTGGGGCGCGTGGGGGCCCCGGACGTTCTCAGGCATGGCCACCGCCGTCCGACCGTGGCACTGCATGCAGAGGTTCCGCTCCACCGAAGGCTCCTCCACCGGCATCCGGAGCTGTCCCTGAAAGCGGCCGTCGTGGGGGTCATGGCAGACCCCGCACGTGATGGCCATGGGGGCGGCCTCATCCTGCTCGAGGAAAGCGGCCTTGACTCCCCAGGACTGGAGTGCAGCCTTCCCCTCATGGCAGGAGGCGCACTCCACCCGTGCAGCGGCGAAGGCCACCACGTCCCCGTGAGCGGAGGCGGCCCATTCTTCCGTAAACGGACGATGAACTCCGGAATGGCATGCCGCACATCCCTGATCCAGGTCATCCCCTACCGAGAGCATGGCCAGGGGTTGGTTCTGCGGCGCGTCGGGAACCGAGACGTGGTCCAGGCCCGGTCCGTGGCACGCCTCGCACTGGACGTCGTGGAACCGCGGGTTGCTCGTAGCCACCCAGCCGACGTTCTCGTTCGTTTCCAGGTTGCCCATGGAGGAGACGGTGTGGCAGGACTCGCAGAAGGCCCTGGAGGAGCCGCTCTCCTCCAGGGTAGCCCAGGCGTGGGCGTGAGCCGTACGCTCCCACTCGGCCTGACGACCCACGTGGCAAGCGCCGCAGACCGTGCGTTTGCTCTCCACGTCCGTGTACCCCACGAACCCGCCGGCCTCAGTTGGTGGGTCGTCGAAGAGGGGACGCTCTACGAAGACCGTGTCCGTGCAGGCCGCCAGGGTGAAGGCGGTGGAGGCCAGGACGGCGAAGCGGAAAAGGTTGACGCTCCTCATTCGCCCTTCCCCCGGGTTACCTCTGTGCTCTCGCGGTGGGCCGTCGCCGGCCTTCGGTCCACGGGTGCGTCCCCTGCTCCCGGCTTCATCTCGTGCGACTTCATGGCCTCCCTCCCCCTGGTCTCACTGCAGCCTGTCCCCGGGTCTCCGGAGGCGCTCCCTCCGGTCCCCACCCTCAGATTCCGGGTGCCGTCAAAGTGTCACTCCCTGGTCGCCCCCCCTGGG
The DNA here is from genome assembly GCA_007127575.1 of Gemmatimonadota bacterium. Classification (GTDB taxonomy): domain Bacteria; phylum Gemmatimonadota; class Gemmatimonadetes; order Longimicrobiales; family Gaopeijiaceae; genus SKZC01. The sequence continues at coordinate 57 of SKZC01000386.1, read as the reverse complement.
GCATATCGTCCCATCCCCGGGTGCGGGTTGCTTCGCCCCACCCCCCCCCCCCCTACG
>SKZC01000210.1 GCA_007127575.1 Gemmatimonadota bacterium | reverse complement strand
GAAGACGTTCTCGGCGCCGGCAATTTCCAACAACTCATGAATAAAGGTGTCCTTCCCCGCCACCCAGGGGGGAGTCCCCCCCAACAAATAAGCTACCCGTGGTCGAGGCCGGTCGGACACGGCTTCCCGGATCTCACCCAGGGCCTCATCCATGGCCTGGAGGTGAGCGACTGCTTCCTCCTGGCGATCCAGGATTGCTCCCAGGTGTTCCACCATGAGGTGAATGTCGTCGATGCGGTCCGGCCGTACGGCGAAATGGGGGATTCCCGCTCGGTCCAGGCGGTCGGGGGTGAATGGGTCCGACTCGGCGTCGAACCGGATGACCAACTCCGGGTCCAGCCCCAGGAGCGTCTCGATGTTCGGCTGTAGTCCGCCCCCGACGGAAGGGAGTTGGCGGACCTCGGGGTGGTCATCGTAGTCCGTACGGCCGATGAGGACGGAGGCCTTCCCCAAGGCGAGGACGGCTTCGGTGGCGGACGGGACAAGGGACACCACGCGTTCGGGAGGGGTCGGAAAGTGGTGAGCCCGGCCGGAGGCGTCCACGACCGTGACGTCATTCTCCCGGTCGATGTGATCCGCCAACTCGGTGGACTCGTTCGGGGCGGGTGCGGGGTCACCGCAGGCCACCACGAGGAGAGGGAGGAGTAGCCTGACCCGTCGGGCTAGCATCACAACTCGGATCCCACCTCGTCGGGACCGTCGTGTTCTCGGCAGAACTCCTGAAAGGAAAGCTCCCAGTCCCCGTTTCCGGAGCTGAGGATCGCGAACGAGTTGGTGTCTCGACCCACGATTTCCAGCACCAGGTCAGGAGAGTGGCCTTCCTCCTGCGGAAGCGTGCCCACCAGCCGAGGCCATGCCTTTCCACCCCCATCCTCGCGCTGGTACCAGTACCAGACGGCTTCAGGGGCGGCCCCCGCCTCAGGTACGGAGGCGAGGAAGAAGAGGGAGTACGCCAGGCTGGATGCCTCACCGGGCTCCATCTCATCTCCATACAGGAACGAGGAGGTGAGAGAAGGTTCGGGCCCCTCACCGAGAGGGATGAGCTGCAGCTCCTCGAGAATGTCCGGGACGGAAGGAGGCCAGGGTGCCCCCAGTTGGCCGAGGAGGCGGGTGGCCACGGTCACCGCAGCGGCTCGGTCCGAGTCGTCCTCCTGAAGGGGAAGGTGGGTCGCCGGAAAGAACGGAGGGTGCTCTCCCTTGGATAGGGCGAGGAAACGCTGAACCTGGCCCACGCCGTCCTGCAGCTCCACTGCTCCACTCACGGCGGGCCGCGATCGGCAGTGACCGGTGACCGGTTCCGACGCTTCCTGAGCTATAAAGCTTCCCATCCTTCCCCCTCGATGGAAGAGGGCCAGCTCAGCACCCGGGGAGAGGCGCTGGGCCAGAAAACGTTCTTGGAATCGGGGCTCGTCCTCCTCCACCGGAAGGTCCTGGAAACCACCCTCTCCCATCTCAGCGATTGGGTAGGCTATGGCTCCGTCCGCTCCCCGCTCCACCACGAAGAGGGTGGGTCCCAGGTCCAGGGGCTCCGACGCTGCATCCGGAAGGTCGGCATCGTCGGGGAACGTGGCGTGGGAGGGGGCCTCCGGGGGAGCCACGGACCACTCCACGCCGCCCCATTCCACGTTGTCGCAACCCCCGACTCCAATTAGAATCACCGGGCAGAGGATGACGAGGAGCGTCGTGGACCGCAGCGTCGCGGGTCGAACGAACATGCTATGAGCCGTCACTTCTCGGGCCCCGTGGTCCGGAGCGTCCGAAGGGGGGCGTCCCGTGGTCACGCTGTATAGAGCCCATGATCGTCGCTCCTGAGAAAGGGCCCCCGCCCGTTGCGGGGACGAAGCCCCATGGGCTCGCCCAGGCGCCTGCGGGGAGGCCCGGTGGGGAGCAATGAAACGTAGCCCGATGGCGAGCTGCGTGTAAAGCCGTGGAACGTCCCGGGAGGGTAGAACGAGGTGACGGTGAGTCAGGCCCGATTCCGGGATGCCATGTCGGCCTTCGCCACCGGGGTTACGGTGGTGACGGCTCTGGGGGAGGAAGGAGTCCCTTTCGGCATCACGGCCAACGCAGTGACCTCCGTCTCCCTCCATCCCCCGCTGGTGCTGGTTTGTATCGATCGCGCTTCGTCGTCCCACGATCCCATCGTGGATGCCGGGGCCTTCGCCCTGAATGTCCTCGGGGCCGGCCAGGAGGGGTTGGCCCGGCGGTTTTCGGGGGATCGACACGACCGGCGGTTTCGAGACGTGGAGTTCTCCAGTCGAGAAACCGGGAGCCCGGTCCTGGAGACGGCTCTGGCCTGGCTGGACTGTCGGATGTGGAATACTCTGGGCGCCGGGGACCACACGGTGCTGTTCGGTGAGGTGGCGGATTGCGGGGCCGAGGAGGGTGAACCCCTTCTCTTCTTTCGCGGAGCCTTCCGGCGGCCCCGATGGTGAGGAGGATCGAGCAGCACTGGCGGTATAGCTTCCTCCTCCCGCCGTTCATACTGGGGGCGTGTCTTGCCGTGGCCGCGAAAGTGGCGGTTGGCCTCCTTCTCTATGGAGGGGTCGGGTTCTTGCGGGCTCTGTCCGTGATTCTGGCCACCCTGGCGGGAACTTTGGCTTTCGGGCTCTGGGCGGGCCGGATCGTGGACCCGGTGGGTCCTACGGAGGCGGTGCGGCTCCGGTGGCTCTTGACTCTGGTGGCCTTTACCGGAGCCGTGGTGTTCGCCGGCGCCTGGGAGTACTTCGGGGCCTTCGGGGTCCAGCCTTGGTCTCAGGCGCTGGGCCTGGCTCTCCTCGCCGGGCTCCCTCTCTTCTTCGGGGGCTCGCTATTGGGGGTGATGACCCGGGAGGATTCGGTGCTCCACCCCCCACCCGACGCCTCCAGGGTCTCACCGGGCATGGCGGTGATCCTGGGGGTGGGGGCCGGCTTTCTAGCCACAGGATTCATCCTCTTCCCTCGATTCTCGGCCCCTCACCTCCTTCTCGTCTGTGTGGTCCTGCTCTCCGCCGGAGCACTGATCCATGGATGGATCCTGGACCAGGTGACGGTTGTGAAAACCGTCGCCGTTCGGACCTCCCACCGGGGGGAGCTCCAGGTGGAACATCGGATCCGGGGCCGGCCGCGCCGAGTTCATCGAGCCTTGCTCCGGAACGGCCGGGTCGTGGGTCTGGAATCGGAGAACGGCTCCCCGGAGTTGCCGGAGGAGCGAGCGGTGTGGTCCCTGATCCAGCAATTGGACGGGCCCCGCTCCGCACTCTTCGTAGGGGCGGGAGCCCTGACTCTTCCCCGATTGCTTCGAAGAGACCGAACGGAATGCCGGGTCGTCGTCCTCGAGGAGGACCCGTTGGTCACCGAAATGGCCTATGGCCATTTCGAAGTGGATGAAGGGGACGGGGTGGAGATCCATCACGGACCGCCGGGATGGGGAGGGACCGAGGGCCTGGGCGAGGCGGACCTGGTGGCGGTGTCGGGTTCGGCTCTGGAAGGGGACCTCCCCACCCCCCTTCGACTCCAACACCTCCTCCCCTGGCTGGACTCCTTGCTGCGTCCCAGCGGGGTTGTGGTGGCCTATGGCCTGGCGCTTCCGGAGGATGGCGACCGGGGCCTGGATCACCCTTATCTGGAGCCTCTCATCGGTCTGCAGACCGGGCGCTTGCCTTTTCGGCGTGCCTTTGTGAAGGAAGACGAGGTCGTCGTGGTCTTGGCGAATCGCGGATTGGATCTTCCCGACGAGCTGGAGGGCTTTCGGATGATCGGTGCGGCGGAGGGTGCGGCCTACCGAGAGGAATCCGCTGGTGCCGGGGCGGAGGACGGGTGAGCGGTTGATCCTGGCTCACCTCTCCAATCCCCGTCTCGGGCTGCGGCTCTTTCCCCGGGAGGAACGGGGGGTGAACCTCCGGGAGCGAGACCTGTCCCGGGCCCTTCGTGCGGCCACCCGCGAGACGATTCGGCTCCAACCCGACCTTGTGCTCGTCACCGGAGACGTTTTCGATGGTCCGCATCCCACTCCTGGGGCCATCACCGCGCTGGGATCGAGCCTGGAGGCGCTTCTCCGTGGGCTGCCCGGTGTCCCCGTGTTCCTGGTGGCGGGTGTACGGGATACTCCCTTGCGGCCGGCGGAGCCCGGCCCACTGGAGATCTTCGCCTCCCTCCCCGGCGTGAGCGTGGCCGGAGCGACGGCCCGGGCCCAGTTCTTCGACGATATGGGACTGAACGTCCTCCTCCTGCCGCACCGTTCCGTCCTGCACTCGCCCTTTCCCGCCATCCGTCCCCGGGAGGAGGCGCGGTGGAACGTCCTGGCGGTCCAGGGTGAGCCGGGGCCAGGGCCTGGCCCCGAGGTGGACCCGAGTCAGTGGGACTACATGGCGGTGGGGCTGGGCTCCCACATTCGGGAGTGGAGCCCTGGGGTCCTTCAGGCGGGAGCTCTGGCCCGGACCGATCCGGAGCCGTGGTGGCACACGGGCGACCCGGAGCCGGGGTTCGTGACCTTCGACCTGGACTCTGGCGAACATCAGTTTCATCCGCTTCCGGACCGGACGGTGGTGCACCTCACGGTCATGCCCGCTGGCCCTTCCACAACGCCCGGGGCACCGGACCTGGCTCGAACGTTGGAGGATGTCCCGGGAGGCCCGGACGGGAAGATCCTCCACCTTTCCATCCCGGGACGGCGGCCTGCCGAAAACCACCTCGACGTACACCGCTCCCTGGCGCAAGTGAGGGCCAGAGCCGCCCACCTCCAGATCTCGTGGAACGATGGGCGGAGTGGGAAAAGGCCTTCGACGGAGGCCATGCCCGCAGAGCCGGATCTTTCGTCAGTGCGTGCGGAACGGCTCATCCGGAGGGGCGAAGTCGGGGGGGAGAGGTCCGACCTGGAGCTACCGGCGGGGGTCTGCGCCCTGGTGGCTCGGGATCCTCCTGTGCGTAGGGAGCTCCTTCGTGTCCTCTCCTTCGGGTTGGCTCCCTTGGATCATGGTCCAAGGGGCGCTCCGAGCTTGGGAACCACCTTGTAGGTGATGTGGAAAGGTGGGATGGGCCCGAACACCGAACTCGTCCATTCCCTGGAACCGGTTCACTGGGTGGGGATGGAGACGCTACCGGACGAGCTCTTCCTTCGGCTTTCGAGACAGCTCGGGACCGAAGGTGGAGACCGGGTCACGCACGCAGACGGAGGCGAAGGGTTTCGGGCCGGGGTAGAGTTCGACGAACCGCAGTCCAGGCGGTCCCAGAGACGGAGTGCGGAGATGGAGTCACTGCGGGCGGAGGCCCTGGAGCTGGAAGGGGACCTGGACGTTCGGACCATGGAGTGGCTTCGGGAACGCCAGGACGCCGAAACCCAGCTCCTGACCTACCGTGACCGGGCCCGGGAGCTGAAGCCTCGTCTGCAGGCTCTCCGCATCCGCGGGCCCGACCTCCCCTGCCCCACATGCGGCGTCACCCTGGGAGACCGGTACCCCGAGGTACTGTCGGCGCTGGAGGAGGAGTGGGAGAGGTTGGTTCAGGACGGCCGCTGGTGGAAGCGTCGGAGGGAGCAGTTGGAGTGGAAGCCTCCGGACCTTCGGACCATGGAGACCAAGGCCCTGGAGCTCCAGGCTGAGATTCGCTCTGGAGCCCAGACGTCACCGGAGTCCGACTCCGGGCATGAGAACCGAGGGGCCGTCCAGGAGGAGGATGGCTCCAGCCACGAGATGGGAGCTCTCCTCCTCGCTCAGGCGGAGGAATTCCTCTCCCGGCTCACCGCCGGACGGCTGGGGGGCCTCCAGCGACGCAAGGAACGACTCGAGGTGGTGGAGGGGGGGAGCACGTTTGGACCGGTGGATTCGGAGGATCACGTGGTGTTACTGCTGTCCCTCGAGTTGGCCTTCCACGAGTTGTCTCGGGGACCTGTGGACCGCGTCCTGATTCTGGCAGGCCTCCTGGACCTCCTTCCCGAGGAGACGTGCCGGAGGGCCCTACACCTCCTGAACCAGACACACGGCCATGCGGGACAGCTCCTGGTGGTCTCGAACGGATCCGTGCCCGAGCGATTTCCTGCGGACTTTCGTCTGATCGCCGAGGTTCTTCCCCATCCGGGGGAAGGTCGGCCCGCCTTCCGGCAGCTCTCCTGGGGTCCCGCGGGAGTGGTGCTCTAGTGTCCCGAGTCAGAGGTTCGTTGAAGCACCGAGGGTGCCGAAGCGCCGCTGTGGCTAGGCGCGACGAACATGAGCGAAGCGAGTACCTGAGCACGAAGTGCGAAGACCAGGAATAG
>SKZC01000026.1 GCA_007127575.1 Gemmatimonadota bacterium | reverse complement strand
TGATGATCTCGTCCCCCTTTTGGAGGCGTTCCACCATGTCCCGATGCCGCTCCTGTTCCTTCTTCTGAGGCCGGATCAGGAGGTAGTAGAAGATGGCGAAGATGGCTACGATCTGGATCAGGAATATGAACATCCGGCCACCGCCTTCTCCTTCGGCGGCCACCAGAAGGGCGAGTGCTGACTCCAGCAACGGTCTCTCCTCGGCTCAGTGGAAGGGTGGGGGATCCGGCATCTACCCCCTGTTCCCCCGGTACCGTTCCAGCCAGTCCCGGCTCCACGACGGGAAGCTGCCGTCCCGGATCCGGCTCCGGGCCTCCTGGGCCAACCGCAGGAGGAACCTGAGGTTGTGGAGGGAGAGGAGCCGGTCCAGGAGGATCTCCCCGGCCACGGCCAGATGGCGAAGGTAGGCCCGGTCGAAGTGGCGGCACGCCAGGCAGTCGCAATCCGGGTCCAGAGGGAGGGGAGACCGCTTGAAGCGAGCCGCCTTCAGGTTGACCTGGCCCTCGGACAGAGTCCAGGCCGTTCCGTGGCGGGCGTTCCGGGTGGGAGCCACGCAGTCGAAGAGGTCGCAACCCCGGGCTACCGCCTCCAGGAGGTCGTCGGGGTAGCCCACCCCCATGAGGTATCGGGGCCGCTCCCAGGGGATCTCCCGGTTCAGGAGCTCCAGGGTCTCCCACATGGCCGGCTTGGGCTCTCCCACGGAGAGGCCCCCGATCCCGAAACCCACCCAGTCGCCCACGCCCAGGGTCTCCCGCACGTGATCCCGACGAAGGTCCACATAGACGTTGCCTTGAAGGACGGGAAAGAGGGCCTGCCGGGGGGCGGGGCTTTCCCCCTCCAACTCATGGAGGCGGTCACGACACCGTTCGAGCCACCGGAGGGTACGCCGGTTGGCCTCTCGAGCCACAGTTCGATCCGCCCCGCCGGGAGGACACTCGTCGAAGGCCATGACGACATCGGCACCCAGCGCCCGCTGGATCTCCATGACCCGCTCCGGCGTGAAGAGGTGGCGGGATCCGTCGATATGGCTCTGGAAGAGGACTCCGTCGTCCCGGATCTCATTGATCTCCGCCAGGGAGAACACCTGATACCCTCCGGAGTCGGTGAGGATGGGGCCGGGCCAACGCATGAAGGCATGGAGTCCACCCAGCTCCCGTATCAGCTCGTGTCCGGGACGGAGGTAGAGGTGGTACGTGTTGGCCAGAACCATGGCTGCCCCGACCTCCCGAACCTCGTGTGGCGTGAGGGTTTTCACGCAGCCCTGGGTCCCCACCGGCATGAACCCAGGAGTCTCCACCTCACCTCGAGGGGTGCGGAACGAACCGGCCCGTGCCGCCTCCGTCCGGGCCTCCACCTGAAAGGAGAACCCGTCGTTCACGAACCGGGGATGGCCATGGCGTCGCCGTAGGAGTAGAACCGGTAGCCCTGGGCTACCGCCTCGCGGTAGGCGTCCAGCACCGACTCCCGGCCCGCCAAGGCCGCCACCAACATGAGGAGGGTGGACCGGGGAAGGTGGAAGTTGGTGAGAAGGGCGTCCACCACCTGGAACCGGTACGGAGGCCGGATGAAGAGATCGGTCTCCCCCTCTCCCGTCCGGAGCCCCTCCCCTGGAAGGGCGGCGCTCTCCAGGGCTCGGACCACGGTGGTCCCCACGGCCCAGACCCGTCCTCCCCTCTCCCGGGTCTCCTCCACCGCCCGGGCGGCGGCCAGCGGAATTTCGTACCGCTCGGGGTGCATCCGGTGCTCCTCCAGGGTCCCGGCCTCCACCGGCCGGAAGGTCCCCACTCCCACATGAAGGAGGATCCGGGCCACCTCCACTCCTGCAGCCTGGATCCGGTCCAGAAGCTCAGGCGTGAAGTGGAGACCGGCGGTGGGGGCGGCCACGGACCCAGGTACCCGGGCATACACGGTCTGGTAGCGTTCCCGGTCCACCGCCTCGTCCTCCCGGTCCAGATAGGGGGGCAGAGGGACTCGGCCGAACCGCTCCAGAGCCTGGGGGACGGTGAGGGAGGTGTGGAGCCGGACGATGCGTCCGCCCTGGGGAGTGGAGTCCACGATCTCCACCTCCAGCTCCGGGGCGACCGACACCCTCCGGCCGGGTTTGAGCTTGCTCCCGGGCCGAACCAACGCCTCCCAGTCCTGGGACTCGTCGCCTGGCACCCCGGACGAGACCGGTCGGAGGAGGAGGATCTCCGCCGCCGCACCGGTGGGTTTCCGACCCAAGAGCCGGGCCGGGATCACCCGGCTCTCGTTCAGGACCAGGAGGTCCCCGGGACGAAGGAGCTCCCCCACCTGGGAGAAGCGGAGGTGCCGGTACCCGGTCCCCTCCCCGAGGAGGACCAGGAGCCGGCTCTCGTCCCGTCGCTCCGAAGGATACCGGGCGATGAGGTCCCGAGGGAGCTCGTAATCGTACTCCGCCAGGGTGAGCTCCGGCGAGGAGAGGGACGTCATTCGTCTTCGAAGAGAGAGGCCTGCTCCCGGAGCGTCTCCGGGGGCGCGTAGCCGAATCGGCGAAAGGCCCGAGGGGTGGCGATCCGCCCCCTGGGCGTTCGCTGGAGGAAGCCGTTCTGGATGAGGAAGGGCTCGTAGACCTCTTCCACGGTCCCGGCGTCCTCCCCCAGCGCTACGGCGATGGACTGGAGGCCCACCGGCCCGCCCTCGAATTTCTCGATGATCGTCTTCAGGATTCGGCCGTCCATCTCGTCCAACCCGTACTCGTCTACGTCCAGGAGCTCAAGGGCCCGACCCGCCACCTCCCGGTCGATGACACCGTTAGCCCGCACCTCCGCGTAGTCCCGAACCCGCCGGAGGAGGCGGTTCGCCACCCGAGGGGTCCCCCGGGCCCGCTTGGCCAGCTCTTCGGCCCCGTCCCGGGATGCCTCCACCCCCAGGAGGTCCGCGCTTCGCCGGACGATGGTGGTGAGCTCGTCGGCCGGGTAGAAATTGAGGCGCTGCACGATCCCGAACCGGGCCCGCATGGGTGCGGTGAGAAGTCCGAAGCGGGTGGTGGCCCCAACCAGGGTGAAGCGTTCGATCTTCATGGTCATGGTCTCCGCCCGGGGACCCTCGGCCAGACGGATCTCCACCCGCCAGTCCTCCATGGCCGGGTAGAGAAACTCCTCGATGATGGGCCGCAGCCGATGGATCTCATCGATGAAGAGGATGTCCCCTTCCCCCTGGTTCGTGAGGATCCCCACCAGGTCCGCCGGCTTCTCCAGGACGGGACCGGAGGTGACCTTGATCCCCACCCCCATCTCACGAGCCACCAGAGTGGCCAGCGTCGTCTTCCCCAGTCCGGGGGGACCGTGGAAGAGGAGGTGGTCCAGAGGCTCGCCTCGCCCCTTGGCCGCCTCGATGGCGATCCCCATGGCCTCTTTCACCCGTTCCTGTCCGATGAACTCCCGGAGGCGCTGGGGCCGGAGGGAGGTCTCGGACCCCTGGTCCTCCGCCAGGACCTCGGGAGTCGTCACCTCATGGCGACGCTCACTCACCGGCCAACGCCCTCCGGATGAGCTCATCCGTCCCCGCCGGGGCCTCCCGGTCCAGGACGCGGCGTACCGCCTCGTCCGCATCCGAGAAGGAGTAGCCCAGAGCCATGAGAGCCTTCACCGCCGCCTGGGCCGGCGCACTCGCCCCGGTCCCGGCCTCCGCCGGAGAGCCGGTGAGGTCCGAGACCTTGTCGGAGAGCTCCAGGGCCAACCGTTCCGCCGTCTTCTTCCCCACCCCACTCACCTGGGTGAGCGCCGCCACATCCTTCTCCGCGAGAGCCTGGGCCAGACGTTGGGCCGAGAGGGCCGAAAGCATGGCCAGCGCCAGCCGCGCCCCCACGCCCGAAGCGCCCAACAGGCGAAGGAAGAGGCTCCTTTCCTGAGGCGTGAGGAATCCGCACAGGAGGACGGCGTCTTCCCGGACCACGTGCACCGTCCGGAGCTCCACCTGGGAGCCGGGTCGTGGGAGCCGCTCGGCCACCGTGAGAGGCACCTCCACTTCATATACCAGCCCCGATGCCGTCTCCACCTCCACCCGGTCCCGATCCCGGTGGACCAGAACCCCCTTCACCCGACTGATCAACGGCCTCTCCCGTAGAGGTTCACGTCGTGGCCCGCCCCATGAGGATGTGACAGAGGGCGGCAGCTACCGCGTCTGCGGCGTCGGAGGGGCTGGGTGCGGTGCGCAGCCGTAGCTGTTCCTTCACCATGAAACCCACCTGGCCCTTGGTGGCGCTCCCCGTCCCCACCACCGCCTTTTTGATCTCCCGGGGCGTGTACTCGGCGATGGGAATCTCCCGGAGAGCGGCAGCCAGGAGGATGGCTCCGCGGGCGTGCCCCAGGGTGAGGGCGCTCCGGATGTTCTTCCCCTGGAAGACGTCCTCCACCGACATCACCTCGGGCTCGAAACTCTCCACCACGTCCTGCACCGTCTCGAAGATCTCCCGAATCCGGAGGGGGAGGGCCGCCCCCGATGAGGTCCGGACCACTCCACACTCCAAAAGAGAGATGGCGCCGTCGCCTCGGCGGGCGACGACGCCGTATCCCGTCACCGCGGTGCCGGGGTCGATCCCCAGGACCACTCCCGAACCGCTCCCGTTCCGTGGCGACATCCTCCTCCGCGTGTGCGCTCCCTTCCAATCCGGGTCGAGCCCAGGCCCAGCCCGACCGGCCATCAGACGTCACACCGCCTGAGCCAGGATCTCGTCGTCGATGTTGGCGTTGGAGTGGACTTTCTGCACGTCGTCCAGGTCGTCCAGGGCGTCCAGTAGCTTCACAAGCCGCTCCGCCTGGGAACCCGTCACCGGAACCTCGTTCTTGGCCAGCATGGTGAGCTCGGCCCGGGCGAACTCCACGTCGTGCTCCTTGAGGCCGCTCTGAACCTCGCGGAATGCAGGCACGGAGCTGGTGATGACCCACTCCCCCTCCTGTTCCACCACATCGTCTGCGCCGGCCTCCACCGCCGCCTCGATGACCTCTTCCTCTCCATAGCGAGAGGCCTCCACGAAGATCTGTCCCTTTCGGTCAAACTGCCAGGCCACCGATCCATCGGTGCCCAGATTTCCCCCGTTTTTTTCCAGGAGGTGTCGCACCTCTTGTACCGTCCGGTTCGGGTTGTCCGTCATGGTCTCGATGTAGAGGGCCACTCCCCCGGGGCCGTAGCCCTCGTAAGCCACCTCCTCGTAGTTGACCCCTTCCAGCTCGCCGGTGCCCCGCTTGATGGCCCGCTCCACGTTGTCCACAGGCATGTTCTCCGCCTTGGCCGTGTCGATGGCCAGACGGAGTCGAGGGTTGTAGTCCGGATCCCCTCCCCCCTCTCGGGTCGCCACCGTGATCTCCCGGATGAGCTTGGAAAACATCTTGCCGCGGCGCTGGTCGTTGACCGCCTTCTTGCGCTTGATCTGGGACCATTTGTTGTGACCGGCCACGAGACCCTCCCTTGGAACGGTATCCTATTTGCTGCACGGCGCGGCCCTACGCCAGGACGCACCCGAAGAAATATAGAAGTGACGGGGGACGGGCGTATACCCTCCCTGGGGTAAGCGTGGGGGAGGGGTCAGGAGATCGCCCCTGATGGACGCGACCTCAGGCCGACTTTTCCGTGACCTCCTCGATGATCTTCTGAGCGACGTGCTCCGGAACGGGCTCGTACCCGGCAAAGGACCTGCTGTGGTGGGCCCGTCCCTGCGTCATGGCCCGGAGGGAGGCGGCATACTTGTAGAGTTCCGCCTCCGGCACCCGAGCCCGGATGGTGGTCTTTCCGGAGTTGGAATCCATTCCCTGGACCTTCCCCCGCCGCTGGGTGATGTCGCCCATGACGTCGCCTACCGCGTCGTCCGGCGCCGTGACCATCACATCCATCACCGGCTCCAGGAGGATGGGCTTGGCCTTGGCCGCCGTCTCCTTGAAGGCCATGGAGCCGGCCACCTTGAAGGCCACGTCCGAGGAGTCCACCGGGTGGTACTTTCCGTCGTAGCACTCCACCTCAAAATCCACCACGGGAAAGCCCGCCAGGACTCCCCCCTGGGCCGCCTCCTGGATCCCACGGTCTACTGAGGGCACGAACTTCGTGGGAATGGAACCTCCCTTGATGGCGTCCACAAACTCGTAGCCCTCACCTCGGGGCCGGGGACGGATGCGGATGTGGCATTCCCCGAACTGCCCCCGTCCTCCCGTCTGCTTCTTGAACCGGGCGCTCCCGCCGGCCTCAGTGGTGAGGGTTTCCCGGTAGGCGATGCGCGGCT
>SKZC01000182.1 GCA_007127575.1 Gemmatimonadota bacterium | reverse complement strand
GCTTCTGGAGGTACCGGGCATCGGCCCCGCGACCCTGGAGCGGATCCGTCCTGTTGCGCAGGCGCCACAGTGAAACCGGGAGGCAGGCCGGAGCCCTGGGCCTTGCTTGACCTGCCGCCGGGACGCCCTCTACCTTTCTGCCCGGCCGGGACCGGCCGGTCCCGCCCCGCCTGATGTCGCTCCTTCGATGGGGTTCTTGCGACCCGATGTCCACAAATGTAGCGCAGGACCGACTGGGCGATCTCTTCGTCCGGGAAGGCCTCATCACGGAGGAGCAGCTTCAGCAGGCCTTGGCGGAAGCCAAGGAGCAGAAGATGCGTCTGGGCTACGCCCTGGTGAAGCTGGGACTGGTGGACGAGGACGAGCTCACCCGGATGCTGGCCCGCCAGTACCGGGTCCCCGCCGTGGACCTGGAGAAGGTCACGGTGGACCCCAAGATCTTGAAGATCGTCCCCGGCGACGTGGTCTTCAAACACCTGGTCCTTCCCCTCCGGAAGGTGGGTCGCACCCTCACCGTGGCCATGGCCAACCCCACGGATCTCGGCGCCATCGACGATCTGAAGTTCATGACGCGCTACGACATCGAGCCCGTCATCGTGGGGGAGTATACCCTCCGGAAGCATCTGGAGGGCTACTACGACCAGACGGACGACAAGATGCAGGACATCCTCTCCGACCTGGTCGAAGAGGACGATCTGGAGTACGTGGAGGAGGAGGAGGACGAGGTCAACGTCACCGCCCTCCAGGAGCAGGTGGAGGCGGCCCCCGTGGTGAAGTTCATCAACGGGCTCCTCACCGACGCGGTGAACAAGGGGGTCTCGGACATCCACATCGAGCCCTACGAGAAGGACATCCGGGTTCGCTACCGCATCGACGGGGCGTTGAAGGAGGTCATGAAGCCGCCCATGAAGATGAAGGCGGCCCTCACGTCCCGGATCAAGATCCTGGCGGATCTGAACATCGCCGAGCGGCGGGTTCCCCAGGACGGCCGAATCAAGCTCAAGATGAAGAACAAGGTGGTGGACTTCCGGGTCTCCACCCTCCCGGTGATCTTCGGCGAGAAGATCGTGCTCCGGATCCTGGATGCCAGCAACCTGACGCTGGATCTGGAGATGTTCGGGTTCGAGCCCAAGGCCGAAAAGGACTTCATGGGCGCCATCATGAACCCGTACGGGATGGTTCTGGTCACCGGTCCCACCGGCTCGGGGAAGACCACCACCCTCTACTCCGCCCTCTCCAAGATCAACTCCGACGACGTGAACATCATGACGGCGGAGGATCCGGTGGAGTACAACCTCCACGGGATCAACCAGGTCCTGGTTCGCAACGAGATCGGAATGACCTTCGCCGCGGCGTTGAAGGCGTTCCTGCGGCAGGACCCCAACATCATCATGGTGGGGGAGATCCGGGACCTGGAGACCGGAGGGATCGCCATCAAGGCCGCCCTCACGGGCCACCTCGTCCTCTCCACCCTCCACACCAACGACGCTCCCTCCACGGTGACCCGGCTCATCGACATGGGGCTGGAGCCCTTCAACGTGGCGGCGGCGGTGAACCTGGTCACCGCCCAGCGCCTTCTCCGGCGGATCTGCTCCAAGTGCAAGGTGGAGACGACCTACTCCGACGAGTTCCTGGAATCGGCTAAGGTCCCCCGGGACTGGTACGAGAAGACCACGCTCTACAAGGGCGAAGGGTGCGACAAGTGCAACGGGAGCGGCTACAAGGGCCGGCAGGGCCTCTACGAGGTCATGGCGGTGAACTCCAAGCTCAGGAAGCTCATCATGCAGGAGGCCGCCACGGACGAGATCCGGGAGGCGGCCCTGGAGGGCGGGATGCTCACCCTGCGTATGGACGGGCTCAAGAAGGCGGAAAAGGGGATCACCACTCTGGACGAAGTGGTGAAGGAGACCACGGCCCAGACCTGAGGCATCGGGTTCGAGGGTCCACGGCACTGCGGGGACGACGGAGGGGGGCTAGATGGAAGGACAGATGGCGGGGAAAGCGGCCAAGTCGGAGCTGAACCTCCGGGCGCTCCTCCAGGAGATGCTGGACAAGGGGGCGTCGGACCTCCACATCACCGTGGGGGAGCGGCCTCGCCTCCGCATCGACGGGGACCTGGTGAACGCCTCCACCGATGTGGTCCTCACGCCGAAGGACACGCTGAACCTGGCGTACTCCATCCTCACCGAGGCTCAGAAGAAGCGCTTCGAGACCGAGGATGAGCTGGACTTCTCCTTCGGGGTCCAGAACCTCTCCCGCTTCCGGGGCAATTGCTACAAGCAGCGAGGGTGCATCGCCATGGCCCTCCGCCAGATCCCCTACAAGATCAACTCCCTACAGGAGCTGGGAATGCCGCCGGTGCTGAGCAAGCTGGCGGAACGGCCCCGGGGGCTCGTCCTGGTCACCGGCCCCACGGGCTCGGGAAAGTCCACGACCCTGGCCGCCATGCTGGATAAGATCAACCAGGAGCGGAAGGGCCACATCCTCACCGTGGAAGACCCCATCGAGTTCATCCACAAGCACAAGAACTGCACGGTGAACCAGAGGGAGGTGGGGGCGGACACCCAGAGCTTTGCCCACGCCCTGAAATACGCGCTCCGGCAGGATCCGGACGTGATCCTCATCGGGGAGATGCGGGATCTGGAAACCATCGGCGCCGCACTCACCATCGCCGAGACCGGCCACCTGGCCCTGGCCACCCTCCACACGAATTCGGCGGTGGAGTCCATCAACCGGATCATCGACGCCTTCCCGGCCCACCAGCAGTCGCAGGTGCGGGCTCAGCTCGCCTTCGTCCTGGAAGGCGTGGTCACCCAGACCCTCCTTCCCCGCCGGGACGGAAAGGGTCGGGTCTGCGCCGCCGAGGTCATGATCTGTACGCCGGCGGTCCGGGCCCTCATCCGTGACGAGAAGATCCATCAGATCTACTCCCTGATGCAAGCGGGAAAGAAGCACGGGATGCAAACCATGAACGACGCCCTCCAGGTCCTCTACATGCAGCGGGTCGTCGACCTGGACGAAGCGGTGAAGCGCTCCGGCGACCCGGTGGAGTTTCTCCGGGCCGTAGGGGAGCCGGTGCCCGGGGCATGAGGACGGAACGGCGATCCACCGGGAGGAAGTGAGCCAGCATGCCGACCTTCACCTACAGCGCACGCCCCGCAGCCGGCGGGGAGATCAAGACGGGAGAGGTGGACGTGGCCTCGAAGGACGAGGTCTTCTCCTACCTCCACAAGCAGAAGATGATCCCGGTCTCCGTCCGGGAGAAACCGAAGGAGTTCACGATCCAGCTAGGGACCGGGATCAGCACCCGGGACATCGTGATCTTCACCCGTCAGTTCGCCACCATGATCAACTCGGGACTCCCCCTGGTCCAGAGCCTGGACATCCTGGCGGAGCAGACCGAGAACGAGCGGCTCCAGAAGGTGGTGCGGGATATCCTCTACGATGTGGAGTCGGGGAACACCCTGGCCGACGCCCTGGACAAGCACCCCAAGGTCTTCACCAAGCTCTACGTGAACATGGTGGCGGCGGGAGAGGCCGGAGGGATCCTGGACACCATCCTCCTCCGGCTGGCAACGTTCCTGGAGAAGAACGACGCCCTGGCCCGGAAGATCAAAGGCGCCATGATCTATCCGGCGGTGATCTTCAGCGTGGCCATCGGCGCGGTGCTGGTCCTTCTCATCTTCGTCATCCCCACCTTCCAGGAGATGTTCGCCTCGGCGGGGGTTCCCCTCCCCGTGCCCACCCAGGTGGTCATCGGGATGTCCCAGTTCCTCCAGTCCTACTGGTGGCTCCTCCTGGCGGGGGCGGCGGGTGCGGTGGTGGCCTTCCAGGCCTATTACAAGACGGACCAGGGCCGACTCGTGGTGGACCGGATATTCCTGCAACTCCCCCTCCTGGGGGATCTCCAGCGGAAGGCGGCGGTGGCCCGCTTCACCCGGACGCTGGGTACGCTGGTCTCCTCGGGGGTCTCCATCCTGGAGGGACTCGAGATCACGGCGAAGACGGCGGGGAACCGGGTGATCCACGACGCGGTGATGGGCTCCCGAAGCTCTATCGCAGGGGGAGAGACCATCTCGGGCCCGCTCAAGGAGTCCGGGGTCTTCCCGCCCATGGTGGTGCAGATGATCAATGTGGGAGAGCAGACGGGTGGGCTGGACGAGATGCTCTCCAAGATCGCCGACTTCTACGACGATGAGGTGGATTCGGCGGTGAGCGCCCTTTTGGCCGCCATGGAGCCCTTCATGATCGTGGTTCTGGGGGTCGTGGTGGGTGGTATGATCGTGGCCATGTACCTGCCCATCTTCGACATGATCGGGGCGGTGCAGTAGGGGGCTCCCCGGAGTATCCCAGGGCATCAATTCGTTCCGAAACGGTTCATCGAATCGTTCCGTTCGCACTTTTGATTCGTGCCAACGTCGAGAAAAGCCTTGTATCGCGACGTCCATCAGCGGACGCTCGTGAGTGAATTTCGTCGAAATGGATAGGGGGTGACCCTCGAAATCCATCCCCGAAGCCCCTCCTTACCCTCAAGACAACGACCTAGAGTCCGTCCCAAAACTCAGAACCGTTGAAACAAAAGGAAGAGCTGGGCATCCGGGGGTCGCATTTCCCTCTGCCGAGTGTCAATTCGCAGGTGCCGCCCGCAAAACTGCCACTCGAACACAGGAGCGTCCCGAATGCGCCAGCTCTTCCAAGAACAGCTTTCCTTGTCCGGTCCGACGGTGAACCACCGCCATGCGCGGGAGCTCGACGGCGTCGACCGGATCCTCCAGGCACATCCTGACATCTCCGTCCTCGTTTTGCAAGACTTGGAAGCCGGGCTCCGGCGTCCCCATGAGGGACGGGAGGGGATGTCGGCGGAGCAGGTGCTTCGGGCTGCGGTCGTGATGCGGCTGAACACGTTCACCTACGAGGACCTGAGCTTTCACCTAGCGGATTCGGTGACCTACCGGGCCTTCTGCGGCTACGGCCTCCTGGACGAGGTGCCGAGCAAGTCCACGCTCCAGCGCAACATCAAGGCGATCACGGAGGAGACCTGGCAGGAGATCCAGCTCCTCGTGTTGGACTACGCCGCCCAGTGCGGGGTGGAGCACGGCCGCACGGTGCGCACCGACGGCACGGTGACGGAGACGGACGTCCACCCCCCGACCGACTCCTCGCTCCTTTGGGATTCGGTGCGTGTTCTCACCCGTCTGGTCACGGAGGCCCGGGAGGCGTTCGGCGTGAGCCGCTTTCCCAGCCGAGCCCGGCGAGCCAAGCGCCGGGCCCTCGATGTCCTGAACGCCAAGAAGCCGAGGAAGCGGGTGAAGGCCTACCGCGACCTCCTCAAGGTGACGAAGGAAACGGTGGGCTATGCCCAAGAAGTGGTCGCCGAGCTTGAGGCATGCCCGGAGGTGCGGGCCCACCTCCTCGCGGCCGAGATGACGCGCAATGCGGGGCTCGCCGAGCAGGTCATCGACCAGACGGAGCGCCGGGTGCTCGACGGCGAGTCCGTTCCCGCCGAAGAGAAGGTGGTCTCCATCTTCGAGCCCCACACCGACATCATCAAGAAGGAGAAGCGAAAGACCCACTACGGACACAAGCTCACGGTGACGGCGGGCCGCTCCGGGTTGAGCCTGGACTGGGTCGTTGAGGACGGCAACCCGGCCGATTCCACCCTTGCGGTCCGAACCATCGAGCGGCAGCGCGAGATCTACGGCCGGGTGCCCCGCCAGGCGGCCTTTGACGGTGGCTACGCCTCGAAGGCGAACCTCAAGGAAATCAAGAAGCTCGGCGTCCAGGATGTGGTCTTCTCGAAGAAGCGCGGCCTCGAGGTGGAGGAGATGGCCCGCAGTGCCTGGGTCTACAAACGGCTTCGGAACTTCCGGGCCGGCATCGAAGGCTGGATCTCGTTCCTCAAGCGCGCCTTCGGTCTCGAACGCTGCACCTGGCGAGGGGAGGCCGGGTTTGCACGCTACGTCGGCAGCTCCATCGTTGCCGCCAACCTCCTCACCTTGGCCCGGCACCTGATGACGTAGGACCCCACGGCGCTCTCCAGCCCCGGGGCCGGGTGGGGATCTCCCCTCCCGCCGTCGTGGGCGTGTCGCCATCCGTGTCGTTCCCGTCGTCATGGAGCGGAAAGTCCGTTCCACACCCCGCCTCCGGCCCTTCAACCGGGAACGGTAGGCCCTCGATCAGGCCGATCGCTCGCCTCGAACCCGGCTGGGAAATATGTTTTGGGACGGACTCGAT
>SKZC01000250.1 GCA_007127575.1 Gemmatimonadota bacterium | reverse complement strand
GCTTTCGCGGCGGTCGTCCCGGTGCCCGCGGTACCGTCGGAGACAGTTAGCCTGCCGCAGCCACCAGATGTGTGCACACCTGTTACTAATCCGACTGTTGGTAAAGACACTTTGCAACGGCCCGGTACGTTGGCGGTAGAGGCCCTCGAGGTGGAGGACCCCACCCTGACGCTCGGGGCCGCAGCGGAGGATGGCCTCGGGGACGCACCCACGGAGCTTCCGGACTTTTCGCTTCCTGTGGCAGTGGATCTGCACGGATTCGAGGTCCGAAACCTCGTCGTGCGGCGGTCCGACGAACAACTCCTGCATGTTTCGGAGATCCTCGGATCGCTGGAGGCTCGCGACGCCGATATCGTGCTGAGACGTCTGGAGGTGGGCCACGAGATGTTCGACCTCCAGGTCCAAGGAATGGTGGAGACCCGAGACGGCTACCCGGTGGACTTGAGCTTCGACTGGCACGGCTCGTTTCCCGACGTCCCCGAGCTGGAGGGCGGGGGGACCTTGGCGGGACGGGTCTCGAACCTCCACCTGCAGTACACTCACACGGCCCCATCCGGAGCGGAGTTGGAGGCGGAGGTCTCAGGTCTGCCGGGGCCTCCGGAGTGGCGGGGCCGGTTCCACACGGAACGGGCAGACCTGGACCCCTTCCTTCCGGATGGTCCACTGGAGTGGGCATCGTTGAACGGGGAAGGCTCCGGGTCGGCTGCCGACGCCGACTTCCGCCTTTCCTTTCAGTCCGGCGGGGAGGAGGTGGGTCGACTCTCTGGCGCCGTGGAGGGCAGGACGGAGGACGGCACCGTCCAGCTCCAGCGCCTCGAGACTCTCGGCGAGCTTACCGCCGCCACGGTGACGGCGGACGGGGCCGGGGCCTTTCGTTGGGCGGACAGGGGATGGGGGGAGCTCGCCCTGGATTGGTCCGTGGCGCTCCCGGACACTCCGCCCCTGTCCGGCCGAGTCCAGGCCTCGGGGACCCTGGAGCGGATTGACCTGGAAAACCATCTGGACGCGCCCGTGGCCGCCCATCTCCAAGCGAGCCTGGCAGACCCCACGGCGGAGCTGAATTGGCAGGCCCGACTGGAGGCGCCCCCCTTCATCCTGGCCCGACTGGGGGACGATCTCCCGGAGCATGAGGTCGCCTTTTCCCTGGGGGCATCCGGGGATAGAGGGTCCTTCGATGGCGAGGCGGCGATGCGCGGTTGGCTCGCCACCTGGGAAGAGGACCTCCCCACCGTCGAAGCGGACCTCCGGTTCGCCGGCGACCTGGACGCCCGTCGGGGGACGGTCAACGAGCTCCTCCTCCGTCCGGCCCCCGGAGGGCTGGCTCGAGCCCGGGGCGCCGTGGACCTCTCGGAGCCGGAACCCCGATTCCAGGTGGAGGCGGAATGGGACGGACTGGAGTGGCCGGGAAGCGGGGACGGACCGAGCCTGAAGAGCCGGTCCGGGACGTTGACTGTGGAGGGGGGCCCGTCGGGGTACGGTACCTGGGCGGATCTGGCCCTGGAGGTCGACGCCCCCCCCGAGCTGCATCTGCTCCTGGAGGGAGAGGGGACGGAGCAGGCCTTCCAGCTCGATCTCCTCCACATCACCGGAGAGGGCCTCCTGGCCGCCGTGGACGGTCGCGTGGCCTGGAGTCCCGTCCTGGAGTGGGAGGGGAATCTGGAGGTGGAAGAAGGGCTCCTGGATCCCCTGGGCGCGCCTTTTCCCGGCCGCGTGTTCGGGAGCCTCTCCGGCAGCGGCACCCTGCACGAGGGACACCTGGTGACGGAGCTGACCATCCCTCGCTTCAGCTACGAACACGCTGACCGCCGGGTGGAGCTCCAGGCGGAAGGGGGCACCGCCGGAGACACCGTGAGCGTGGAGGCCCTGCAGGTCAGGTCCGGAAGCAACCTCTTCCAGGCTCAAGGCCGGCTGGCGGAGGAGTGGGACGTGGCCTGGGAGCTGGACGCCCCGAACCTGGCCGTCGGAGCGGCTCTGGCCGGAACGGCCAGTGGCTCCGGGGGCGTGCAGGGCCCCCGACTCCGACCTCGGACCTGGGCGGAGCTGACAGCCGACGGACTCGAGCTTCCCGGGCTCGCTCTCGACTCGCTGGAGGCGTCGCTGGACGTGGATCTGGCGGACCGGACCGTCTCCCGGGTGCAAGTGGGTCTGGTGGGGGCCGGAGGAGGAGGTCCGTCCGTAACGGCTCGCGTGCGAGGAGAGGGCCGGATGTCGAACCACGCGCTGGAGGTCGACGCCACCAGCGGGGAGGGCGAGAGCATAGGATTGGCCCTGGCAGGAGCCCTGGTCCTCCCTCCGGCATCAGAGGCTTCCGTAGGATCTACGGAACGGGAGGAAGACCTTCCTCGGTGGGGCGGCGAGGTGACCCGGCTGGAGCTGAACCACACCGTCGCAGGACGGTGGGGGCTGCAGGAGGGAGCCGAACTCACCGTCAGCCGCAGTGACGCCGTCCTCGACCGCCTGTGCCTGGAGAGCGATCCGGCCGCAGCCTGCCTCTCCGGTCGCTGGGAGGAGGACGCGGGAGGTGACGCCGACTTCCACCTTCACGCTCTCTCCTTGGACCGATTCGCCGAGCACCTTCCGGACGACCTTCAGGTGAACGGAGTGACCTCCGCCACCGCAGTGGTACGCCTGGACGCAGAAGGGAGCCTTTCGGGGAAAGTGGACGCGGCCATGGAGGAGGGACGGCTCCAGTACCGGATGGCCACAGGCGCCGAAGAGGTACGGGAGGTGGAGAGGTCGCATCTTTCGGTGGAGCTGGATTCCGACGGCCGGCTCACCGGGGTCGGGGAGCTTCTCTTCACCGATGGAAGCGGGGTAGACGGAGCTTGGGAGGCGTCCTCCTTCCTCCGGGACCGGGCCGGCCCCCTCTCGGGTCACTTCAATGCGGAGCTCCACGACCGGGGCCTCCTCGCCGCCCTCTCCGAGGAGCTATGGAACACCAGCGGAGTGCTGCGTGCGGGGATCCTTCTGGACGGTACGACGGAGGCTCCCCACCTGAGCGGCGAACTCTCTCTGGCGGATGCGGCGCTGGAAGTCCCGGGGCTGGGTGTGAGCGTGGAGGAGGTGAGCCTCGCCGCGAGAGACGCCGGCGGCCAGGAGTGGACTCTGGAAGGGGGCGCCCGCTCCGGCGAAGGGCGGGTGGAGCTCAGCGGCCTCGCACGCCTTCCCCGGCCCGACCGTCCCGGAACGGTCTTCCTTCAGGCCATCGGGAACGATTTTCGGGTGGCGGACAACAGCCTGGCCCGGGTGGAGGTCTCGCCTGCACTCCAGCTCCTGGCGGGATCAGAAGGTGTGACGGTGAACGGGTCAGTGACCATCCCCAGGGCCTCCATCACTCCAGGGGACATGGAAGGGATGACCACCACCTCCCCGGATGTCATGGTGGTGGGAGAGGAGGTGGAGGACCGAGCCGGCCCCGCCGTGGCCCCCTATCTCCGTGCCCGGCTCAGGGTGATCATGGGGGACTCGGTCCACTTCGACGGCTTCGGAGTCACAGGCCGGGTGTCGGGAGCGGTCACCCTGGTGGAGGAACCCGGTCGTCTCACCACCGGGCAGGGAGAGATCAGTCTGCTTGACGGGGAGTACGTGGCCGCTCGCCAACGCCTCACCATCGAGCGGGGGCGCCTCATCTACTCGGATCGCCCCCTGGAGGACCCGGGCCTGGACGTTCGGGTGACCCGGACCACTCGGGATGTCCTGGCCGGGATGGAGGTGCGGGGCACGGCTCAGGAGCCGGAGATCACGGTCTTCTCTGACCCCCCCATGCCTCAAGCGGATGCCATGGCGTACCTTCTCATCGGTCGACCGGTCCGAGGTGCCGGAGAGCGGGACGGGGACCTCATGGGACAGGTGGCCACCTCCATGGGGCTCGCCGGAGGCTCGGCCCTTCTGGGCCGGATCGGACCCTCGCTGGGGTTGGCCGAAGCTCGTATCGACCGAGGGGAAAGCATCGCCGACGCGGCGCTGGTGGTGGGAACTTACTTCACGCCCCGGCTTTTCCTCTCCTACGGGATGGGACTCTTCGACGAGGAAGCCTCGGTGTTCCGACTGCGCTACGAGCTCACCGATCGGTGGATCTTCCGAACCGAGCGGGGGCGCGAGCTTGGAGCGGACTTTCTCTTCTCTCGAGAGTGGTGAACCCTCCGGTGGGATCTCGCCCGAGGGGTCCGCAGACTCTCCCCAGGGAATGGAGCCTTCGGTGAGCTGGCTGAGTCGTTGGTGGGTGGCGTTGAAGGAGGCCGCCTCCCTCTGGTCGTCCAAGCACGCCTTCCAGCTCGCGGGAGCCCTGGCCTTCTACACCCTCTTCTCCGCCGCCCCCCTCCTCATCATCGTGGTGACTATGACCGGCGTCGTCTTCGGGGAGGAGGCGGTCCAGGGGGAGATCGCCGCTCAAATGGCTCAGTTCATCGGCCCGGACACCGCCGAGGCCCTGGAGCAGGCGGTCCGGCGCGCCCGGATCGACGAGGCCGGACTCCTGCCCACCCTCGTGGGCGTCGCCGCCGTCCTCTTCGGATCCACCACCGTCTTCGCCCAGTTGCAGGCCGCCCTGAATCAGCTCTGGGACGTGAAGCCTCGTCCTAGCCGGAGTGGCATCGTCGTCTTCATCCTGAGCCGGCTCGTCTCCTTCGGGATGGTCCTCATCATCGGGTTCCTCCTCCTGGTCTCCTTCCTCACCTCCATGGCGCTGTCCACCCTGGCTCGCTTCGCGGAGGAGTGGCTCCCGGTGCCGGCTGCCACCGCCGCCGGCCTGGACGTGGCGCTGTCCCTGGCCGTAGCCACGGTCCTCTTCGCTTTCATCTTCAAGGTGCTCCCGGATGTGGATCTACCCTGGCCGGACGCCTGGCAGGGAGCCGTGGTCACCGGAGTTCTTTTCATGGCGGGGCAGTACCTCATCTCCCTCTACCTCACCCAGGCGGGAACCGCATCCCTCTACGGGGCGGCCGGATCCCTGGTGGCCCTTCTCATGTGGGTCTACTACTCCTCACTCATCCTCCTCTTCGGAGCCGCGTTCACACGAACCTGGGCCTGGGGGCGGGGAGAGATCATCCTCCCGTCGCCGGGGGCGGTGAAGGTGAGGACGGAGCTCATGGAAATCAGCGAGGAGGAAGAGTGATGGAGGTCTCTACCGGGGTTACAGATGCCACTTCAGATGCCGCTCGTACTCCCGGACCACCAGTTCTAGAAGCTCCTCCCGGGTGAGCTCCGTGACATCGCAGCGGAGGGGACGATCCCGGAGGTGGGCCTCGGCCCGGTAGGTGATGTCCTCCCGGTCCTTGAGCACGATAGCCGGGAAGAGGAAGTCCCGCTTCCTGTAGGGATGCACTTTCACCTCAAAGAAAAACTCTTCCTGACCTTCGTGGAGGACCCGGAGGGAAGCTCTCCGGTCACCGTGCTCCACCTCCACATCCCGACCTTGATCCTGGAGCTCTTCGGCGAGCTCCTCAAAGGCCGGAACCACCACGTCCACCAGGTACGTCCGCACCCGTCGTGGGTCGCTCCTTGCCGCAGGAGTTCCTTCCAACTCCCCCATCAACGTATGGAGTCTTTTCTTCCAATGGCTCACCCGCTTTCCCTCCGCCCATGAGCGCTGCCTTCTGTTGTGACCCGGAACCGCCCCGGACTCGCCGGCTACGAACCCTCTCGCTCGCCCGCCATCTCCGGCGACATCCGCTCCTCACGCTTCCGGGCCGGGAAAACCCGCCGAGTGGTACGTCGTTCCTCCTCCTCCCGTCGGAGAGCCACCAGTAGGCTCCAAGCCATGAGGACCAAGACTGCAGCGAAGGGAAGCCCGGTGGTGATGGCCGCCGTCTGAAGCGCCCCCAACCCCCCGGCCAGGAGGAGCACTGCCGCCACCGCACCCTCGCTCACCGCCCAGAATACCCGTTGTGCCTTGGGCGGATCGGGGTTCCCTCCGGACGCCAGCATGTCGATGACGAAGGAGCCCGAGTCGGAGGAGGTGACGAAGAATCCGATGATCACCGCCACACCCAGGAATGAGGTGATGGCCGACAAGGGAAGGTCTTGAAGGAGAACGAAGAGCATCTCCTCAGTGGCGGCCCCGCCCACCCCGAGGTCTCCCCGAAGCTCCCGCTCCAGCGCAGTGTTTCCGAACACCGTGAGCCAAAAGGTGGTGAAGGCCGCCGGCACGAGAAGGACACCTGCGATGAACTCCCGAATGGTCCGGCCCCGGGAGATCCGAGCGATGAACATCCCCACGAAGGGAGACCAGGCGATCCACCAACCCCAATAGAAGAGGGTCCAGTC
>SKZC01000145.1 GCA_007127575.1 Gemmatimonadota bacterium | reverse complement strand
GATCGCGACCACCACCCCGGCGACGAGCATCCTCACTCCCATCATCCCCTTCCTCCTAGGTGCCATGTTTCTCGCGACTCCGGATCATGCAGGCCGGGGCCCCGGCAAGGTGGATCCCCGTCCCGGAAGGAACAAGCCACAAGAAGTGTGAGGGGTTCCGCCCCCAGGGGGGAGGAGGGAGCGGTTCCAGGTTCCGGGGTGGCCTCTCTGAAGGGCGGTGGTACTACCGCCCTTCCCGTTGCTCTGCCGCCAACTCCACCAGGCGGCGGAGCTCCGTGATGGGTGCCGGATCGTCGTCAACCTGGAGCCGGAGCACTACATCGTTATTCAGCCAGACCCCGCCACCCTCCTGGACGATGAGCATTGCGGCGGACTGCTTTCCCCGGGTGTCGCCTCCCTGGGCCTGGCCCGCCTCCAGGGCGGCCAGGAGACGAAAGGAGAGGTGACCGGAAGTGTCCTGGAAGGCCTCGACCATGGCCTCCACCACTTCGGGACCCGCCAGAATGTTGCCCTGAGCGGAGACGTGTTCCGCCGTCCGGTGCCCCGCCCAA
The DNA here is from genome assembly GCA_007127575.1 of Gemmatimonadota bacterium. GTDB lineage: Bacteria > Gemmatimonadota > Gemmatimonadetes > Longimicrobiales > Gaopeijiaceae > SKZC01. Next base: position 5,715 of record SKZC01000145.1, on the reverse strand, counting down.
TCGCTGGCCATGGGGCCCGTCCAGGTGGCCACCCTCCCCTGGGCGTCCATGACGGAGAACTGGCGGCCGGCCTTGGGCCACGTTTCAGGGAGGGGGTCCGGGTCCTCGTCCAGAACCCGGTCCACCACCTCCTGAGGGGGTAGCCCTTCCCGCAGGAGCTCGAGTCCCCGGGGGCCGTAGCTCACGTCGACCCACGCCTGGGTGGCCACCACTCCCACACCGGCCTCACCCCACATCACCCCGTTCCCCACCGAGAACACCCGGGACTGAACCGCCACCCCCACTTCTCCAGTTTCCGGGTCGTATCCCACGATGGAGAAGGTACCCGGCGGCTCGCTGGCATCCGGCGTCGACACCGCCCCGGAGGAAGGGAGCGCCGACCCCTGAGCGACCAGGGATGTAGGAGCCCCCCACGCCAGGGAGGCCAGGGTCGTCAGCAGAGCGAGGACGGCAGAACGGGAGGTAGGCATGTTCCGGCTCCGGGTCGTTCGTGGAACGGAAGAGGCGGGAGGCGGCAGGAACAGCCACACGATGCGTCTCGAGAACCGGGCACGGCAAGGGGCAAGGGGGGTCGGCCCGGGGAGGAAAAACTCAGGACGGTGCGGTGCCGGACCCGTCATCCGGTGGTTCGCTCAGCGGCAGGAGGATCCGCACGGTGGTGCCCTCCCCCTCCTGGCTCTCCAGCTCTAGCGTGCCGCCCAGTTGGGTGATGAAGCCTCGGGCGGCGGCCAGTCCCAGTCCCGGGGCCTGGCGCAGCTCCTTGGTGGTGTAAAACGGTTCGAAGGCCCGGGAGAGGACGTCGGGAGGCATTCCCGATCCGGTGTCCGTCACTGTGATGGAGGCATACCGCCGTCCTCCGTCCTCCTCCCCCTGAACGGCTGCGGTCCCCTCCACCACCACCGTTCCCCCATCGGGGATGGCGTCCACGGCGTTTTCCACCAATCCCGCCAGTACATCGGAAAGCCCAGCCCGATCCAGAGTCACGTATAGCGGATCAGGCGGGGGCACGACCCTGAGCTCCACTCGGGGCGGGACCTCGGCCTTCAGCCCCTCCTCCACCTCCCGGAGCCACTCCCCCAGCTCCACGAGCTCTCGTCGGTGGACGCGGGCTCCGGCGAAGGAGAGGATCTGATGGGTGATCTGGGCGGCCTGGTGGGCGGCGGCCAGAATGGCCTGGCCACCCTCCCGGACCTCGGGATGCTCTCCCTGCATCTGATGGAGGATCTCCGCCTCTCCCTTCACCACGGTGAGGAGGTTGTTCAGGTGGTGGGCCAGCCCGCCGGCCAGGGTCTGCAAGGCGCTGGCTCTCTTCATGGAGGCGATCCGCTCCTCCCAGGCCAGGCGTCGGCTCAGATCCCGGATGAAGGCGATGAACAGGGGGCGTCCGGAGCGAATGGTTCTGGAGATGGTCACCTCCAGGGGGAACTCGGTCCCGTCCTTCCTCACCCCCCGGACGGGCCGGCGCTCCGCCATGGTGCGGGTCCCCTGGTCCGCCTCCGAGAACGCGTCCACGTGCTCCCGGTGGTGCGGGCCGGTGCCGGGAGGAAGGAGGAGCTCCAGGGGGCAGCCGGTCAGCTCCTCCTCCCCGTATCCGAAGAGCTCGGCGGTGCGCCGGTTCACGGAGTCGATCTTGTGGTCGTCTGAGAGGGTGAGGATCCCGTCGGGGGCCGCCTCCACCAGTGTTCGAAGCCGCTCCTCAGCCTCCACCTGGGCGGTGACATCCACCAACGCCCCGTCGTAGTGTTGGAGCTCATCATCCTCGTCCCGTCCTTCTCGGACGGAAAGGCGAGCCTGGATGGGGGTTCCATCCTTTCGCCTCAACTCCGCCGGGAAGTCGTCCACCGTGCCGGTTCGGGCCAGGAGGGTCCGGAGGCGGTGTGGATCGTTGGGTCGCCGGTAGAGATCCCGGACGTCGCGCCCCAGGGCCTCCTCCCGACTGGCAAAGCCCAGAACGTCCACGAACTTCCGGTTGACGTCCACCAGGACTCCCGTGGGACTCGTCCGGTACAGTGCCACTGGCAAGTGCCTGAAAAAGGCTTCGAATCTCGCCTCGGATCCGGCGTCCTCCCGTTCCAGAAGGTCCGATTCCGTCACGAGCTCCGCCCGTGAGACGGGTCGGCAGCCGGAAGGACCCTTCGAACCGTCTCGGCGAGTTCTCTGGGGGAGAAGGGTTTTTCCAGGACCGCGTCCGCATAAAGGTGCGAAGGCAACCGGCGGGTCACTTCCTCCGCGGAGAGCCCCGAGATCACGATGAGCCGAGCCTCGGGCACCCCTTCCCGCACCTCGTTCAGGAGCTCGGGGCCCGAGACGCCCGGCATCACCAGGTCGCAGATGACGATATGGAAGGGGAGGGGGGCCTCCTCAAGGAGGGCCTGCGCTCCATCCCCGTCCCCTACGGACACCACATGGAATCCCTCGCCCTCCAGGACCCGGTGGATCACGGTCCGGACCGCCTCGTCGTCCTCGGCCACGAGTACGTACGGCTTTTCTGGGCCGTCGGCCTCGTCGTCCGGAGGGAAGGGGGAAACCGAATCCTTGGGGTGCGGCTCCTCGAGCACCGGCGTGGATGCGGGAAGACGGATCCGGAAACGAGAGCCCATTCCCGGGGCGCTCTCCACCAGAATGCGGCCTCCGCGCTCCGAGACGATGCGTTGTACCGTCGCCAAGCCCAAGCCGGTCCCGCCCCGGCCGGCACGGGTGGTGAAGTGGGGCTCGAAGAGCCGTTGCAGGGTGGCTTGGTCCATCCCCACGCCGTCGTCCTCCACCTGGATCTCCACCCATGAGGAAGGCTCGGCGTCCTCCCCGTCCCCGTCGGGTTCGGTCCTGGAGAGCGTCCTCGACGTCACCCGGATCCGGCCACCTCCGGCAACGGCGTGCTTCGCGTTCAGGAGCAGGTTCATGACCAACTGCTCCAGCTCGCCCGGAGCCAGCCGCACCGCCGGGCCTCCCGGCTCCAGGTCGGTGCTGAGTCGGACGTCGGTACCCAGAAGGGGGAGGAACATCCGGGTGACCCCCTGGATCGCAGGGTTCACCGGGATGGTGGTGATCTCCCCCTTCCGGCGTCCCAAGGCGGCCAGAACGGGGCGGGTCATGGACATCCCCTTATCCACCGCCTCGCGAATGGTTTCCAGCTCGGAGGAGCCGTAGTGCCCTCCCTCCGTGGTGGCCAACTCCAAGTGTCCCTGGATGGCCGTGAAGAGGTTGTTCAGGTCGTGGACGAGCCCGCCTGCGATCCGGCCCAAGGCATCGAAGGTCACGGCGGGAGAGGGTGGGTCTTCCAGCGGTTCGGGAGGACCGGGATCGGTGAAGAGGACGGATGTGACCCCGGGCGCACCATCCTCCCTTGGGATGGGGCGTGTGCACACGGTGGCCATGAACTCCCGGCCTGAACGCCCCTGACATCGGGCCCGGCCCGTCCACTCCTCCCCGAAGCCCGGGCGTTCCGGCCCCGGGTCCAAGGCATCCGGATCCTTCGGAAGGGACTGAATGAAGGCGTCCAGCCTCCGCCCCAGCACCTCCCCCGCTTCCCAGCCGAAGAGGGTCGTGGCCGACTCATTCCAGACCAGGATCCGTCCCTCGAGATCGGTGAGGGTCAGGGGCACCGGGAGGGACTCCAGCACCTGGGCGCATCCGGGGCCTCCCGGTGCCGGCTCATTCCCGGGTCGGTCCCCCGGCATGATGAGGAGGAGTCGGTACCGGCTGGGCACCTCTCCCCTCACCGAGAGGGGAAGGGACCGGCCCGTGTGGGTACGGTATCCGCTTCCGCTGGCTCGGGCTCGGAAGGTGCACTCGGCGCCCCCATCCTCATCGTCCTCCACCATCCAAAGGACGTCCAGGCGGTCGTCCGGGTGCACCCACTCCAGGAAGGCCCGGGGATCGTGCCGGAGGCGTTCCCACGATTCCGGCCAATGGCTCTGGAAGGCCGGGTTCAAGAATCGGGTGCGGGCGGCGTTCCGGTGAAGGATCCAGACCGGAAAGGGCAGTTGGGAAAGCGCGGTGCGGACTGCCCCGTAGACCTGTCGAATGGTAGTCAACGCAGACCTGTGCGCCGGAGAAGCAGGGTTCCGGACCCGAGCCGGGAATGGAAACAGTGGAACGAAATCTATCGGGGGAACGGCTCCTTTCGAGCCGGAAGGGGTAAGCAGACCGCTTGCATAGCAGTACGCTCGATGATGTATAGACTTGCCCGGACAAGGGTATGGACGGGTGGGCCCAGTTGTCAAGGGAGGTAGGCGCGTGTCTACGATTCACGACAGGCTCAGGGAGATCCGGGAGCGAAGCGGCCTCAGCGTCCGGGGTTTCGCGCAGGCTCTCCAGGAGCGATGCGGCTACCGGGTGTCCCACGGCTCCGTCTCCGGGTACGAGAACGGGAGGACGGTTCCGGCGGAGTACGCCGCTGCGGTGACCCGGGCCTTTGCGCTCAACCCTCAGTGGCTTCTCCTGGGCGAGGGTTCCGCCATTGCCATTCCCCCTTCCGCCGAGTCGGAAGCCTTCCAGGAGATCGCGTCCGTGGTGGACCGTTTCCGGCCGGCACCGTCGGGGGTGGAGACGGACCTTCAGCTCTTCTTCGAGCTCTCTCCCCTGCTTTTCGCCATAGAGGCGGACGGACATCTGATCCGGGTGAACGGGGCCTGGGGAGAGGTGCTGGGGTACCAGGAGGACGAGCTCGTTCGGGAGCCCGTGCGAAGCTTCGTTCACCCCGACGATCCCTGTTGTACCGATGAGCTGCGAGCTCGCTCGGTCGAAGCGGAGGGCGAAACCCTTTCCCGTCGGAGCCGCTTCCGACACGCCGACGGCGGCTACCGGTGGCTGGCGTGGAACTGCCGTGCTGTTGGAGAACGGATCTACGCCGTGGCCGCCGATGTGACGAACGAGGTGGAGGCCGAGGAGTCCTTGGAAGAGACGGTGGAGAGTCTGGGGCAGGTGGTGGATCAATGTCCCCATGGGATCGTCATCCAACGGGAAGGAGAGGTGCTCTTCTCCAACCCTGCTGCCCGGAGCCTGTTGGCCGGCGACCCCACCGGAACTCTGGAAGAGGACGCGTGGCGCCGAGTCCTCCCACCGGAGCTTCGGAGTCGTCCCGGGGCGGTGCCCCCTCCCATTCCGTCGGAGGTGCCCTTTCGCCCGGTAGCCATCCCCATCCCTTCCCCGGAGGGCGGAGAGCTTACGGTGGACGTGGCGGCGGTTCCCGTCCTCTTCGGAGGGGAGGAGGCGGTGCAGATCGTGATCCGTCCTCCAGGAGCGCCTGGGCCCCAGGCCGGGCCCTGACGGGACGGCGCCCGCGAAATCGCCGCCGGAACGTTTCGGCCCCACCTTTATTCTCCTCGCAAGCTGCGCCAGATTATCGCCCCCCGGTCGCCGGTAGGCATGGAGGGGGCACGGGGGTGAGGTTCGGGGGCGGTTCCACGCCGGATGGGGTCGTCTGCCTGGACACCGAGTGGCGGACTGAGGAGGTCGGGCAGGATGGAGACTCTGCGAAGCTATCTGTGTGGACAATGGGTGGAGGATTCCGCTTCCACGGTGGAGTTGGTCAACCCGTCCACGGAGGAGCCGGTGGCGCGCCTGGCCTCCGGCGGAGGAGATCCGGCGTCCGCCCTGGAGTATGCCCGGAGTCGGGGAGGGCCGGCTCTCCGGAGCCTCTCCTTCGCCGAACGAGGAGAGCTCCTCCGGTCCCTCTCCTCCGTCATTCGCGAGGCCCGGGAGGAGCTGCTGGAG
>SKZC01000225.1 GCA_007127575.1 Gemmatimonadota bacterium | reverse complement strand
CCGGCCCGGAGGTCGGGCCAGGACTGGTTCCGCACCCTCCGGTCACTTCTGGGATCGAAGGCCTGGATCCGGGAGTGGGAGAAGTTGGCGTTCACGTTGGCGGTGGCCGGGAGCCGCAACCCCGTCCCCGAGCTGAACGCCCGCCGGCTCACCAGCGCGGAGGCGGTTCTGCCGTCCTGAACCCGGAAGACCTGGAGTCGCCCCCATCCGAGCTGATACGCCCCGCCGGGGTCCACCGGCTCTCGCAAGAACCGGCTGGTGAGGCCGTCCTGGTAGGTGGCGGTGACGGGTGCCAGAACCCGTGGGCCCACCTCCTCACCCGGAGGGGCCAGCTCGGACGGATCTCCGAACCGCTCGTGAAGCGCCCGCCAGAACTGAGCCGGGTCGAAGGAGGCCGTGGCCCGGAGGTCCCGCTGGCCACTGACGTTTCGCTGGAGCTGCGCCGTGGTGTCCGTGGGGGTCTCCCGGATCCGAGCGAATCCGGCGTTTCGGTCCGAGAGGAAACGGGTGGTGGTGTTCAGCTCGGTGCGGAGCCAGGTGGCCAGCCGGGGCTCGAAGCGGAGGTCGCCCTGCACGGTCCGCTGGGTTTCCCATCCCAGATCCACCCCGGCCAGGCGGCGGCGCTCCGCCTCTACCAGGGGCCGGACCACCGGATCCCTCACCCCCTCCTCCGGGTCCAGCAGGTCCCGGCTGGAGCGGAAGGTGAGTTGACCGGAGAGGCTCTCGAAGGGCTCGAGGCCCATCCGGGCCGAGCTCTCCATCCACTCCTGGGGCGCCCGGGAGCGGGCCGGAAGCGGGGTGAGACGGTCCCCGGGAAGGCGGACGATCTCGTCGAAGCGTCGGACCCGGAACTCCTGCTGCACATACCCGCCTCCAGCGGAGATCTGAGAGGGCGTCCAGCGGAGTTGAGCCTCCTGGAGGCTCCGGGCCAGTGACCCGGGGAGAAGGATCCCCACCAGGGGCTCCAGGAACCCGGGAACCACGGGCACCTCCCGCCGCTCCGGATTGTGCTGGTACTGGAGTCGGGCATCCATCCCCCGGGTGGCCGTTTCCGAGGTGACCTGGGAGCCGGAACCCCGAGTGAAGCCCAGTCGGAGGTCCGTCCCCACCGTGAGGAGGTCCAGGAGCCCACTCCCCTCGTCCAGGTTGCGCCGGAGGGTGAGTCCCACACGGGTGTGCTGGTCCCGGATGCTCCGGAGCCCCGTCAGGTTCGCCACCCTCAGGTCCGTGTCCCGGAGAAAGCTGGGGTCTTCGCCCCGGCCGGAGTGGGAGACGGTGAGGGGCGCCTCCAGGCCCCACTCCGCCGGGGTGAACCCTCCCAGATCCAGGGTGGACCTCATGGAGAGGTGCCGATCCCCCGAGAAGGTGGGGGCCTCGTCCATCTGTCGGAAGAACGGTCCCTGATCCGAGAGGGAGAGGCGAGTGGAGAGGATCCCACCGGCGTTCATCTCCACATTCACCTGACCGGCCCCACCGGGACTCCGAAGCCCACCTCCCAGGCGCAGCTCGTTCACCCACACCTCTCCGGAGACGGGGAACTCCCCTTCGTTCCACACCCCGAAGGAGATCTCCCGGACTGCCGAGAGATTCGGGGCCCGGGCCCGGTCCTGCAGGACCACGGCATAGGTGGAGTCGGCGCTCCAGACCTCTACCGGCGGGTCGCCAGGCCCTCGAGGATCCACCAGGAGGCGCTCCTCGGCCTGAGCCCGGAGGCGGAACCACTCGTTGAAGTCCACCACCACCTCAGGGAGCCAGTCCTCCGGCGTCACCCCCGCCCGATCCGGAACCCGGTCCAACTGGACCCGGTGGAGATAGAAGTTGTCCGGGTCCGTCCCCACCTTCACGTAGAACTGGCTTCCCCGGCCGGGCCCCCAGTCGCCGTCCCGGGCCACCACCCAGAAACGGGCGGTCCGGTAGTTCATGAAGTTCCGGGGCCGCTGGAGAAATCGGTGATAAACCTCGGCTCGCTCTCCCCCGGCCACGTCCTGGTAGCGGATGCCCAGGGAGCGCTCGTTGAACTCCACTCCTCTCCCCGTCACCGCCTGCGTCGGATCGTCCAACTGCTCCAGCACCCCCGGCGGGGCCTGGTACGCGGCGCCCTCCGTGAGTCGGCTCACCGGGGTCACCTCCACCCGCCCCCCGGTTCCCAGCGTGTCTCCCGCCAGCCCCCGAAGGACGCCGTCGCCACCCCGTTTCACCCACCGGGAGCCCACGATCCGCATTCGGGCCAGAATCGGGACCTGCGCTCGCTCGCCGGCCACCGTCACCCGGAGGAACTGGACGGCCCGCCAATCCGCCTCGGTGAAGCCTCCTCCCGGGTTCGTGGCCAGGGCACCTCGAAGGGGGATCCGGTAGAGGCGGAAGCGGGTCCCCGTCTCCTCCCGGCTCCGCTGGAGATAGGGGGAGCTTCCGTCGAGCCGGACCACGTAGCGCATGTACCGCTCCGTGGTATCCAGGACCCCGTTTCGGTTCAGGTCCTCCGTGTCTCGCCGGCCGTTGCCCCGGGTGCAATTGGCCCTGGGATCTCCGGGCCTGTAGATCCGCCCGGTCTCCGCCTCGCAGGTCTCGACCCACACCCCCCACCGGTCGGCCTCGTCGCTCCAGATCTCCCCCAGGAGGGGATCCGCCTCCTGGTCGAGCACCCCCTGACCCCAGGGTCGGCCCGTTTCGGGGTGGATCCCGCTGGCCCGCCCCTCCTCGTCCACGAAGAAGGCATCCTCGCTCACCAGCCCCAGATCCAGCACGAGGGTGAGGGAGTCCCCCTCGGCCACGTAGAACTCCAGGAACTCGGCCTGGCTCAGATCCTGTCCGGTGGGACTCAGGAGGGTGGTGACGGAGCGCCATCGGGTCTCGTCGAAGAGGGGACCCTGCCCTCCGCCGAAATCCAGCCGGAGGCCCGGCTCTCGCACCGGGGTCCCGGCGATGCTGATCTGCCGGTCGATCTCCTCCCGGGGGAAGAACCCCTGGAAGGTCCCCACCGAGTCCCCGGGGGCCTCCTCTTCCACCCACGTATGCTGCCAGACCAGATCCGCAACCGTGGTCTCGTCCATCACCGCGGGCAGGGCCCCCTCGGCTCCTTCCCGGAACGCAGGGGCACTCCCCAGATGCCACGACTGGGTGAGGAGGCTCACCCGTCGCTCGTCGGTCCGGTCGAAGTCGTCCAGGAACACGTCTCCCTGGGTGTTGGGGTTCGGGTTGGAGAGGGCCAGCTCACCGGAGATGCGAAAGTGGGAGGGGGCGTCGGCCCGGCCCCCGGGAAGGGAGGCGGCCCACCGGTCCAGCCAGCCCGTGTCCAGCTCGAGGTGTCCGCTCACCCCTCCCAGGAAGACGGCGCCGGGCTCCACCCCGAGTTGGGGCCGGTTCACCACCTCCTGCTCCGTCTGGTAGAGGCCCATGACGTTGAGCGCTCCCCGTTCCCCCAGGTCGTAGCGGGTGTTGAGGCCCACCACCGACGTGGGGGCGATGCGGAAGACGGAACGCTCCTCCCAGGTCACCCGGAGGCGATCTCCCGGGATCCGGGCCAGGAGGGCCTGAGGGGAGAGGAGGGTCACCTGCCCCGTCCGGTAGTCGATGACGTAGTCCTGCTCCGGAGTGAGGAGCTCCTCCCCCAGATAGACCCGCTCGCTTCCCTCCCGGACCCCGAACGCCCCCAGGGAGAAGGTGGAGAGGGTGCCCATGCCCCGGACCTGGAAGGAGAGGTTCAGCCGAAAGAGCCCGGCGTTGTCTCGCTCGAAGGGATCCGGCTCCTCGTAGATCCTTCGGTTCACGTCGGGGCCCAGGATGTCCCGGACCTCCAGAGCCGAGAGGTTCTCGCTCCGGACGGGTCCCGGCTCCAGGAAGGGCCGGAGAGTGGGAAAGACCACGAAGCTCCCGGAGACCGGGCCCGGGTCCTCCATGGCTTCCTGGGCCGGGATGAAGACGGCGTCCCCATCCACCTGCTCGAAGGGCAGGGCCTCGTCCAGCCCCAGGAGCCGGAGGAAGGAGAGGGGGCGCCCGTCCGGTCCCCTCCGGAAGTTCGTTCCCCCTGCACGCTCTCCCAGACTGATCTCCAGCGTGACGGAGGAAAGGTCCACCTCCCCGGTCCCGGAGATCCGGTACACGTTCTTGAGCTCCCGGTCCCAGGTGGCCCGGCCCGGCTGGTGGTTCCCGCGGGTGGCCTGGAGAAGCTGGAGTCGGGGCCGCTGGCCCACGTTGTGGAGGCGCTCCGGGTTGTAGTCCCCCACCGTGTCCCCCCGCTGGGTGATGTAGCTCACCGCCAGCGCCTCCTCGGAGCGAAGGGGGCTCCGGAGGGCGATCCAGAGCCCACTCGGATGGAGGTAGTAGTCTCTCCCCGGTTCCAGATGACGGAACCACCCCGTCTCCTGGACGGGAAGGCCGGGTCCGGTGGCCACCGCCTCCGCCTGGATGTAGCCCTCCACCTGCTGCCGCATGACGGGGTCTCGCTCCATGCGGTAGAGCTGGATGGGCTCCACGCCGGGCTGCACCAGGGGCGCAACGTCCGTGGGGGAGAGGGAGAGGATGTCTACATGGGGATAGCCCTGGAGCTCTCTGGGGTCCACCAGGAGGATGAACTGTCCCCGCACGTAGTCGGCGTCGTCCACCACCAGCGTGTCCTGTCGAACGAAGCCCTGGTCCGGCCCCACGTCGGCGATCTGGAACTCCCGTACCGAGCGGGCTCCCTGCTGCTGGGCGAACACGCCCTGAACCTCCAGGGGTCCCGCTCCGGCGGTGGCCATCACGCCGAAGTTCCCCGCCGGAATCCCCCGGGTGAGGAACCGGGAGTCGGGAAGATCGAAGCTCACATCCCCCAGATCCACGCTCCGGAGAGGCTCCCCCTCCAACCCGCGGTACTGGATCCGGAATCGGTTCGCCCCGGCGAACTCGCGGGTCTGGTCGTAGTCCACGTCCACCAAGATCCGGTCCGCCACCACGCCCCGGGCCACCGCGCCGAACTGCAGGTCCGGCTGGAGCTGAGGGATGAGGCTGGGGTCGCAGACCAGATCCGCTCCCGCATCGCAGGGCTGAAAACGGGTCCAGTCCCCGCCGAACTCCCCCCGGCCCCAGAACCGCACGGCCAGGTCCGAGGCCCCGGAGCCCTCCCAGAGGGAGGTGGATGGGGGCCGGATCGTGTCCCCTGCCGCCGGCAGGGTGTCCCCGGGCACCTGCAGCGCCGACGGCGCCGGGGCCGCCAGGAGCGAGAGGAGGAGAGCGGGAGCCAGGGACATGACGGAACGCTCAGCGGGACCGCGGGGGAGAATCCTGGGTAGGAGCTAGGCTGCAACCATGAAGATCCTCACACGGTACGTCCTCAGGGCCCACATCGGCCCCTTCCTCTTCGCCTTCTTCACCGTAACGGGCCTCCTCTTCCTGAACCAGGTGGCCCAACGGATGGAGGAGTTCGCCGGGAAGGGGCTTCACTGGACCGTAATCGCCGAGTTCATGGTCCTGACCCTGCCCCACATCATCGCCCTCACCCTTCCCATGGCGGTGCTGGTAGCCGTCCTCTACGCCTTCAGCGAGCTCACCTCGGCCAACGAGGTCAGCGCCATGGCGGCAGGGGGCGTGAACCCATCTCGATTCATGCTTCCCCTCCTGGCGGCGGGACTCGTGGTCTCCGTCCTCATGGTGGCCTTCAACGATCGGGTCCTCTCCGAGGCGAATCACAGGCTCAGCACCCTGTTGGTGGACGTGGGCGGTGCAAGCCCCACCTTCGAGCTCCGGGAGGAGGTGGTGAACCCGGTGCACACCGGCGACGACAGCCGGTACTTCCTCCGGGCCGGACAGATCGACCAGACCACCAACGCCCTCACCGACATTACCATCTTCGACCTGAGCACCTTCGGCCGGTACCGCACGATCCAGGCCGCCCGGGGCACCATGTATTTCGATGAGGACCGCACGGACCTGATCCTGGCGCTCCAGGACGGGGTGGTGGTGGAGGTGGCGGATCAGAACCCCCAGGAGCTCCAGCGGCTCCGCTTCGGGGAACAGGTGGTGCGCATGGCCGGTGTGGGCTCCGAACTGGAGCGCCGGACCGGCGGGGAACACCGGGGCGAGCGGGAAATGACCCTCGCCATGCTTAGCGACCGCATGCAGGAGAATCTGAACCGGGCGGAGGAGGCACGCCAGGAGAGCATCCAACGCTCCCGGGATGCCGTGCTGGGAGCACTGGAGGTCCAGGACGAGGATGCGGCAGAGGCCGGAGAGGGGAGCGAGGCCACCATGGGCCTGGTGGACGACGAGATCACCGAGTATGTGCAGAGCACCTACGACCTCACGGCGAATCAGGTGGAGCTCTTCCGGCTTACGGCGTTCCGGTACCAGGTGGAGTACCACAAAAAGTGGG
>SKZC01000361.1 GCA_007127575.1 Gemmatimonadota bacterium | reverse complement strand
TCGAGGGCTACTACCCGTCCGTGGTGGTTCCCAAGGCCCTGGAGTTGGGCCCGCAGATCCAGGATACATTCGGTCGGGCGTGGCGCGCCGGGGTGCCCATCGCCTTCGGAACGGACGCCGGAGTGTTCCCACACGGGGAGAACGCCCGGGAGTTCGTCTACATGGTGGAGACGGGGTACTCGGCTATGGACGCCATCCGGGCTGCCACCAGCGTGAATGCTCGGATCCTGGGGATGGAGGAGGAGATCGGAGCCATCGAGGCCGGGCTTCTCGCGGACATCATCGAGGTGGACGGGGACCCTCTTTCGGGGATCCAGGTTCTCCGGGAGATGGACTTCGTCATGAAGGACGGGGTCGTCTACAAAATGGACGGGGAGCGCACCGGGCAGTCGGGAGGGGGCTGAGCTCTCCACTCCGACGGTAGCTCAGCGTCGGAAGGGGTCTCCGGGCTTGCTCGGTCTCTGGAGGCTCTCCGCCAGCTCCGTGGGGCTTTTCCCGAAAAGGGGGAGGTGTGGCTCGGTGGCGTTTTTCCACCAGCGGTCCCGGTTCTTGAAACGACGGACGTCGGCGGGGGAGAGTCCCACCACCGAGATCCAGACCCGCTGGACATCCTCCATGGGGCCCACCATCTCCCGGATCCGGCTCACCGCCGTGGATACGTCCTCGTCCGCCGTGACCAACGCCACCTCCAGGTCGCCATCGGGAACGTCCTCGCCTCGGGCCACGCTCCCGTAGATCCATGCGCCCAGGGGAGCGGGTGTAAGGTTGGAGATGGCGGTGGTCAGGGAGTCCACAACGGTTTCGAATCGTTCGGCCTCGGCCCGGAAGAGAGAGCCCAGGGGGAGGTAGAGGGGGTGGCTCACGTCCGGGCGGTAGAGGCGGCCGCGACCCTCCCCGAGCTCCTCTACGATCCCGCCGCTCCGGAGGGCGGCGAGGGTGTTCCGGACGGTCTGAGCGCTGAGCCGGGTCAGCTCGGCCATCCGGCTCACCGGAAGGGGAGCGTTGGCGTCCAGGAGCGTGCGGAGCACCCGTACCGACCCGGGGGTGGCCAGGAGGGTGCTCGTAGGGTACCGGAGGTAGCTCTCGGGTGCCGTCGGGGTGCGCATGAGATGGGGAGCCTCGAGGGGGATGTGAACAAATAATCTGTGCTTAAGGCAATCTTTCTGTGTTTGCCCTTGAGCGCAAGGGGTCAGTCGAGCTTCCGTATCTCGTGGTAGGGTAAAGAGGTAGGGGTACCGGTGGTCTCCGGTGGCCGGATGGGGGCACCGGGTGGAGTTCCTCGGACCCTCAGGCCCCGTCGGCCCCCTCCCTCGGGATGATGCCCTGCTCCGAAGCGTAGTCGTAGAGCTTCTTCTGAAGGAGCTTTCTGCCTCGAAAGAGCCGACTCTTGACGGTGCCGACGGGGACCCCCAGAACCTCGGCGACCTCATCGTATGGGAGGTCCTCGATATCGGAGAGGACGACGGCCTCCCGAAACTCATGAGGTAGGCGCTCGATGGCGTTCAGGACCTCGTCATCCACGATTCCCTTCCAGAACTCTCCCTCCGGATCCCGGTTCCGAACCTCCATGAATACGGTGTTTTCCCGGGAGAGCTGTCGGGGGTCCTTCTCGGCTACCTCGGACACGATTTCGCGGTGGCGGGCGCTTCGTTCCCGGCGACGGAGGAAGAGGTTTCGGCAGATGGTGAACAGCCAGCTCTTGGGGCGGGATCCCGGGGTGTACCCGCCGATGTTCTTGAAGGCTCGGAGGAAGGTCTCCTGGGTGAGGTCGTCTGCGAGGTCACGATCTTTCGAGAGGTGGAGCGCGAAGCTGTAGACCGCGTCGATCTGAGGTAGGATTTCCTCCTCAAACACGCGGGACTGCTCGTGCGTTCGTTCGTCCGGGGACGAGTCCTCGGGCCGTCGCATCGTCATCGCCGCATTCTCACTTCGCTGGAGTGACGCAAATGGGAGTTCATCTCGCACTCCAGTACACGGAGCGTGCCACGGGCACGCATCTGGTCTAAGGGGTTGTACCACAGTGATTTGCGCATCTCATGCAAACGGATGCCCCCACCACGAGGGTTCGTGGTGCCACGAATCTTCGTTGTGTCCCCCTTGGTCCGAGAGCTTATCCTTTCCAGTGTTCGCGGAGGGGCTTGGTGTGAGGGTGGGAGTTCTCGTGATTTCGTTTCTTGTCCAGGTGGAGGGGAGTGGGGAGGATGAGTGGAGGCGCGCCGGGGCAGTCCGAGAAGACATCCGGCCAGGGAGGGCCGGACCCGGCCGAATGGCGTCGGATCTTCCTCGCTTTGGCTGATGGCGGAAGTGAACGAGAGAGGATCCGGGCGGCGGTATCCGCCGTAACTTCTATCGCCCCGAGCTCCGTATCCGGCGCGGCCATCAAGAGCGAGGACGGATCCGAATGGACTCTACTCGCACGTGAAGGGCAGGGGGAGATCCGGGACGCCCAGGGGCCCGCAGGCGACGAGCTCCAACGCATCCTCCGGCAAAGCGCCGACGGGTGGCTGCGACTGGACGGCTCCAGCTCCCTCTGTCAGGCCTTCCAGGTGGGCGAGGGGCATGTGGTTCCTGTGAGCACCGGGCATCGGGCCATGGGCGTTCTCTTCGTGGGCTCCCGCAGCGAGGCGGCTCTTTCCCACGGGCAGCGGGAAGCTTTGACCCTCCTTTCCAACCAACTCGCCATCGGCTTGGAAAACCTCAGGCTCCGAAGGAAGCTGGAGCGGTTCACCGAGATCCCGGGCCCGCGGGTGAAGGAACGAAGGGGAGATCTACACCACTCCGAAGATCGCCTCAGGGTGCTCCTGGAGGTGAATAACGCCGTGGTGTCCGAGCTGGACCGTCAGGCGCTCTTCCGCAGCATAGCCGAAGCCCTCCGCTCACTCCTCCCTTTCCACCGGGCGACGTTGGCCCTTCTCCAGGGAGACGGGAGTCACCTCCAGGTCCTCTCCCTCACCTCTCCCGGTGGAAATCCCACGTTTCAGGCGGAGGGTGGCAAGCTCTCCGTGGAGGGGAGCGTGGCGGGCCAAGTGATTCGCACCTCCCAGCCGGTGATTCGTCACGACCTGGAGAAGGAAGCGGTCGCTTACGAGGAGCGCATGCTGCGGGAGAAGGGAGTCCGCTCCTACGTCTCCGTCCCCTTGGTGTCCAAGACGAAGGTGCTGGGGCTGATGGCGTTGGGAAGCCGGTCGCCTGGGGTCTACTCGGACGACGACGCCCTCTTTCTCACCGAGGTGGGGAAGCAGGTGGCCCTGGGTCTGGACAACATGCTCGCCTACGAGGAGGTCCAGGAGCTACGCCGGAAGGTAGAGCTGGAGGCCGAGTACTTGAGGGAGGAGGTCCTGGAAGCGCATGCCTTCGGGGAGATCATCGGACGCAGTCCGGCCATCCGGAAGATCGAGGAGGCGGTGGAGCAGGTGGCGCCTACGGAGGCCACGGTCCTGGTCACTGGAGAGTCAGGGACCGGAAAGGAACTCGTGGCCCGCGAGATCCACGCACGAAGCGAAAGGCGGGACCACCCTCTCATCAAGGTGAACTGTGCGGCCGTGCCGCGGGAGCTTTACGAAAGTGAGTTCTTCGGGCATGTGAAGGGAGCGTTCAGCGGGGCCGTCCGGGACCGGGCGGGCCGCTTCGAGGCTGCGGACCGGGGCACGCTTTTCCTGGATGAGGTAGGGGAGATCCCTCTCGAGCTGCAGAGCAAGCTCCTCATGGTGCTGCAGGATGGGACCTATCAACGGGTTGGCGAGGAACGGGTACGCGAGGTTGACGTCAGGATCATCGCCGCCACCAACCGGCCTTTGGAGCAAGAGGTGGATGCGGGGCGGTTCCGGAAGGACCTCTTTTACCGGCTCGCAGTCTTTCCCATCGAGGTCCCTCCTCTCCGGGAGCGCAGGTCGGACATCCCCCTGCTGGCTCAACATTTCGTCGAGCAGCTCTCCGGGGATTCGGCGGGTGCCGGGCTCAATCTGTCCAGGGCGAACGTTCGGAATCTCCAGGCCTACGACTGGCCCGGCAACGTTCGAGAATTGAGGAACTACGTGGAGCGGGCGGTGATCCGTGCCCCATCCTTGGGCGGACGACTCGTCTTCGACCTGCCGGGTTCGGGTGACGGCCCGCCGGTGACCGAGGGGGGCCGGGAGGAGTTCTACTCGTCCGAGGGAGAGCCCACAGTTCTCACCGAGAGAGAGATCCGGCAGAGGGAGGTGGAGAACCTGAAGGCGGCATTGGATCGTTCCGGTGGCAAGGTATACGGGAAGGGAGGGGCCGCCGAACTGTTGGGGCTCCCACCCACGACCCTTTCTTCCAGGCTCAAGCGGCTGGGGATCCGTTCCTCTGGGGGATAACCGATCTCGGTGCCGAGCCGCGTGCGGCCAAAGCGTCGAGATCCGTGCAGTTCACGCGCCCCGAGCCAGCTCCCGAGCCACCTCCATCAGCTCCTCCGGCGAGATGTCGCTCACAAGGGCCTGGTCCAGGTCCTCACTTTGCCAGGTCACCACGGAAGGATAGGACGTCTCCCCCTGCCAGCCCGAGGGCACCACCGTAGAGGGCTCGGGGTCCCGAACGGCCCGATCCCCCCTGGGGATCAGGTAGTGATACAGCACCTGTCCATTTCGCTTGTAAATGACCACGGCGCCCCGGAGTCCCTCCACAATGCAGACCTCGGCACCTTCCAGCTCGAAGCCCGGAAAGTCCACCGGACTGGCTACCGACGTACCGAGCTCTCGGGAAAGGAAGGCCGTGACTTCAGTGGGGTCGGAGCTTTCGATGTGCTCCGCCTCTACGGCTCGCCTCAGAAAGTCCTCCACGAAGGCCGAGCCTGAACCCTGCTGGATGGAGGATTCCGGTTCCACCGCGCCGGAACCGGAGAACGGGCCTTCCCCCCAAGCGAAGACGGAGACCACGATGAGTGCCACTGAGGCGGCGAGGGCCACCAGGGTGGAGGGGGAGGGTCCTCGGGGTTCCTTGGCCCGGTCTCCAGGCGAGGGCTCGGACCGGTGGTCCCGCATACGTTCTCGCGCTATTGCGTCGAAGACCCTCTCTCGCACCTCCGGGGGGGCCTTGACTCGGTGCACTTCACGAAAGGCGTCCAGCAGACGAGCGTCCTGCGCAAGGAAGTCCTGACAGCTTTCGCACGCGTCCACGTGTCGCCGTGCCTGAAGGACCCGGTCTTTCGCGATCCGGGGTTGCTCCGGCGGCCAAAGGAGCTCCCTTGCCTCTTCACATGTCATCTCACGTCACCTGATTCCCTGGTCTCGGTGATCGGGGGTGCGAGCTAGTCGGTCGCCCATCACCCTGTAGCCCTCTCGAATCCATTCAGCCACCCGATCCCGCGGCACGTCCAGGATCTCACTGATGGTGCCATATCTTCGTCTCTCCAACACGCCCAGCCAGAAGGTGATCCGTTGGCGGGAGGGGAGGTCACCCGCGGCCCAGGCCAGATCTTCGAGCTGATGGTTCGCCAGCGGGACGGAGGACTCCGTTGAGGCACCGGTGGGCGGGGCGGTGGACCGCCACCAGAGGTCGTCCCTCAATGACTCGGGTTGGAGTAGGGCGCGTGCCAGATGCCCATCGAGCCACACGTCCGGTCGTTCCAGTTCGGTGCGTCCCATGTTGTACTCGCGATAGGCGTCCACAACTGCGGCGCGAAGCAGTTGTTCCGCTTCGTCGGCCTGCCCCGCCGTGAGGAAGACCGCGGCGCGGTAGAGCCGATCCAGCTCGGTCCCGATGAGGTCTTCAAACGGCTGTCTCATGGGCCTTGCCCTCCACATCAGAGAGGTTCGCTTGCTCCCCAAACCCATGACCCGGTCTTCACGGTTCCCGGAGGGGCTACCGCACATATACCCTCCGAAACTCGCGCCATGCTCCGGGAACCGCAGGGGGCCGGAAACGTGTTTGTGGGACACGGCGGCGCTACCGGTCACGCTCGGCGCCGGCTGCCCCCGGAGGGAGTTCCCCGACGCTGATTTCCGAGGAGGGATGAGTCCCATGCTGCTCAAACGAGGAACACTGCTTTCCTACGCGGTGATCGTGGGTGCGGTCTCCGGTGTCTACCACTTCGGCTTTGCCGGTAGTGCGGAGAACCTGGACACCTCCCTTCCCCTGGCGGGTCCAGGGTATGTGTTGGGAGACCCCATGGATGCCTACGCGGACTTCATGATGTCGGGAGGGGTTCCGCCGGGGTCTTGGCAGGGGTTCCTGCGCTACTGGCGGGCGGGGCCTGCTGCGCTCCGGCCATCGTCCTCCTCCTCGGGCTACAGCTCTCTTCGCTCTTCATCACCGTCTTTCAGGTCTTGATCCCCGTCTCGCTCGTTATCCTCACCGTGACCCTCAAGCTCGTATTGGACCGGACGGACCCTCGCCTCCTCACGGTTTGAACAAGGAAG
>SKZC01000186.1 GCA_007127575.1 Gemmatimonadota bacterium | reverse complement strand
GCGGCCCTGGATCGTCGTTGGAGCCCCTCACCGATGCGCAAGGCATCGCTTTCGGAGCTCCGCCTAGACCAGGACCGCAAGACCCCTTCTCGGTGGTCCCTGTACTTCTTCAACGGCCTTCAAGGGTGGGCCCAGGAGGCGGAACCTCGCTTCAGCCCCACTGTATTGGGAGGTTCGTGTCCTCCCCTGGAGGGCGCTCCCTCCCGCAAGTTCGAGGGAGACGAGTGTGTGTGTCCAGATCTGGAGTGAGACCTATGGAGATCGTCGCCCCCACCCGCCGCGCCTTCGCCGGATCGCTGGTGGCCGGGCTCGGTGCGTTCCTCCTCCTGCAGGCCCCCCTGGGGGCCCAGCAGATCCCCGGCCAGGACGTACCGGGCGACGAGGAGATCCAGGAGCTCTTCGAGGAGTTCCAGGAAAAGTCTCAACGCTTCGAGGCCCTTCACACCGAGGCCATGGAGGGGAACGAACAGCTTCGAGTCCAGGAGGAAGAGCTCCACGAAAAGCTGAACCAGGCCATGTTGGAGATCGAGCCCGGGTTCCAGGAGGGAATGGAGCGGCTCACGGAGCTCCAGACCGAGATGATGCAGGCCCAGGCGGAGCAGGACGAGGAGGCGGCACAGGCCATCGTCATGGAGGCCCAGGAGATCGAAGGTCGGTTGAACCGGGCCCAGGCAGAGGCCATGGAGCGACCGGAGATCCAGCAGGAGATGGAAAACTTTCAGGACAACGTCATGGACGAGCTCACCCGCTTGGACCCCGAGGCGGAGGAACTCCTCGAAAGGCTGGAGGAGCTGGCCCAGATCCTGGAGGCCCTTCAGGCCCAGATGGGCCCTGGACCGGGGCGCTAACGCCGGAGTCTACCTCCCGGTCGGGGGGAGGCGGGTCGGCCCGCCTCCCCCTTACGAGGCGCCCGGGTGGCCGTGCTCCTTCCGGGACGCTTCCGTGCCGTCCCGGTCCCATCGCACCCAGACCCCCACCTTCTTTCCGTCCCGCACTTCTCCCTGGGACTCCGTCACACCGTTGTCGTACCACTGAGTCCAGGGCCCTTCCCTACGTCCCTCCACGTAGTGGATCTCCGACTCCTTGACGCCGTTCTCGTACCAGTGGATCACCAAGCCGTGAGGTTTCCCCCGAACGTAATCTCCCTCCGATTGCTTCGTTCCGTTGGCGTGCCAGTGGGTCACTCGTCCTTCCTGAAGCCCGTCCACCAGGGTGAACTCCCACTTCTTGTGCCCATCTTCGTCCCAGAGCACCTGACGACCCTCGGCCTTCCCGTGCTCGTAGTGGGCCACCCGATGCGGCGAGCCGTCAGGGAACCATCGCTCGAACCGCCCGTGCCACCGGCCGACCTCCAGCGTCCCCCGCCAGGCGAGCTTCCCATTGGGGTGCACTGACTCCACTTCTCCGCTGAAGGGCTCCCCCGTCTCCGGTTCGCACCAGAGTCCGTGGCGCACCTCCAAGGTATCCGCGTCTCGCGCCGACATGCTCACTCCTGCATTGAGGTCCGTCGTCCCATTCACCATGCCTGTCCTTCCTCGAAGACGCCACCCGTTGACGGAGTGACGGAAAATCGCCATTTCATAAGGGTTGGAACGAACCGTGGCGGGACGGATCCGTTCGCCGAACACACGCTACTTTCCAGGCCGCCCTCATGTCATCGGAGCCCTTCCAAACTACCCTGGAGCTTCGGCCGTCGACCCGTCTGGAAGTCGTGGACGTGCACCGGCACCTTCGGGACCAGGTAGGGGACCGTCTGGTGGAATATCCGAAGGCCCTCTACCTCTCCTACCACACCACGGCCGGCTACGTGGACCAGCGGTTGGCGGGCAGGCTGAACCACGACCAGGACCTCATCCGCCAGTTCCTGACTACCTTCCAGGACGTCTTCCCTCCCGACGCCGGCTATCGGCACGACGAGCTGGAGCTCCGGACGGAGCTCACCGAGGAACAGCGGGTGGTGGAACCGAAGAACGCCGACTCCCACCTCACCTTCATCGCGGCGGGGCTCACCAACTGCGTCAGCGTGGATCGAGCGGGGGAGACCCCGGCGTGGTTCGTGGACCTGGACGGAACGTACGGTGATATCCGACGCCGGCGGCGCACCACGGTGGTGGGCTACCACGGGGAGGAAGTGGTGAGCTCCCTCCGGATGAGGGTTCCGGTCTCCCGTCACGCGGTGGATTCGGTGAACCTTCGGGACGCGGGCACGGGGCTGTTCCCCCGGATCCATGAAGAATTGAAGCGCCAGGGCGTGGAGCGGGGACGGGTGGACATCGCCCTCCTCCCCGAGGAGCGACACGCCGGGCTGACGGTGAATGAGTACGAAACCCTTCTCATGACCCACGACCTGGCTGAGGTCCTGGCCAATCCGGTCCGCTTCATGGTGGAAAAGGGTCGAGGCGCATTCCGGGATCCCCGGGCCATACCGGGAAAGACCATGAATTACGCCCGCTACGACGTCCTCAAGGTGGTGAACCAGCTCATGGACGTTCTGGGGATGAGCGAGTCCGTGGTGGAACGGATCGTAAACCGGTTCATGGCCTTCCCCGCCTCGCGCTTCCTTCGGGTGAAGCGCCGGATCAGCCTTCCAGTGCTGGCCGCAGAAGGGAACGGAGCGGGGCGGATCGCCGAGGGAACCTACCAGAGCCCCATCCTCGTTCAGTGGAAGACACCACGGGTGGCGAGTCGGGAGGTGGAAGTCACCTTCGTCCGGCTCCTCTGAGTCCCGCCGCAGCCGGTGGCCTCCGCCCCGTCCCGTGACGGGGCTCGGCGGCTCAGATCAGGGACCGCCCCTGGCTACCGTCTGCAGGGATGCACGCTCCCGTGATGAGACCCGCCTGGGGCGAGGAGAGGAAGACCACCAGGTTCGCCACCTCCTCCACCGTGCCGAAGCGTCCAAGGGGGAGGTTCGCCGAGATGAATTCCGCCATCCCCTCCGGATCCTCCTTCACCCGCCGGTCCCAGCTTCCACCCGGAAACCGAATGGAGCCGGGCGCTACGCTGTTCACCCGGATTCCCTCCGACGCCAGCTCCATGGCCATGATCTTGGCCGCGCTGATCATGGCGGTCTTCGTCACGTTGTAGAGCGAAAGTCCGGCACCCCCGGCCTCCCGACCGAAGATGGAGGAGATGAAGGTGATGGCACCGCCTCCGGCCTTCCGCATCTCCGGGATGGCCAGCCGAGAGAGCCGAAGGGCCGAGAGGAGGTTGAGCTCCAGGAGGTCGTCCCAGTCCTCATCCGTGGTCTCTTCGAAGGACTTCCGCCGATTCCCTCCCACGTTGTTCACCAGGACGTCCAGTCGCCCCAGCTCTTCCACGGCGGCGGCTACGAAGGGCTCCGCCGCCTCCCGGTCCGTGACGTCCAGCGTCCTGGCGAAGACCTGAGGGGCTCCCGCCTCCGCCAGCTCCGAAGCCGCCTCCTCCAGGGGCCCCTGCTCCCGGGCACAGATGGCCAAGGAGCATCCCTCCCGGGCCAGAGCCAGAGCGATTCCCTTTCCGATCCCACGACTCGCCCCGCTCACCAGGGCTCCCTTCCCCTTCAGCTCCGTCTCCATCCGATCCTTTCCTTTTGTCCATCTCTCGAGTCATCCGGGCCCACCGGGCCCGTGGAGTGTGGAGTGTGTGCGGTCCCAACTCCGGTGTCCAGGGGCGACGGTCAGCTCGGGTCCGGAGGCCGCTCCCGGTGGTGGTCCGTCCTGGCCTGGTAGGCGGCGGCTACCTGGAGGAGTCGTTCCTCACCGAAAGGGGGAGCCGCCAGGACGGCGCCCCGGGGAATCCGGTCTCCCGTCTCTTCTCGGCTGTCGAATCCGATGGGCATGCAGAGGAGGGGGAGGCCCGTGCCATCGAATCCGGAGCCGCCGGAGGTGGTCACCAGGGCCACGTCGCACTGGGTGAAGAGCTGTGTGACCATCCGGTGGAGGAGCAAAGTGCGGGCCTGCTGCACCTTCACGTAGGTATCGGCGCTCTGAAGCATGCCATTGAGGAAGCGCGGCAGACGGTCTGCGAAGTTCCGCACATCCCGGCGGAGCTCCGGGATGAACATTCCGGTGGGATCCCCGTGGGACCCACCCAGGGGGTTCGTGGTGAGCTCCTCCCACTGCTCCGGAAGGCTGAGCTCGGGGACGATCTCGGCCCCCAGGTCCTCCAGCTCCGCCACCAGCTCCCTCCGAAGCTGCTGAACCCTTCCGTTCTCGTCCGAAAGGTATCCGGGCCACAATCCCACCCGGGTGGGCCAGCGAAGAGGGGCGCCGGAGTCCGGGTACCGGGCCGCCGCCTGCACGTAATCCGGAGGGCGGGGAAGCCCAAGGGTCCGAGCGTCGTTTCTATCGGGCTGAGCCAGCACCTGGAGGAGAATGGCGGCATCCAGGGCGTCCCGGGCCATGACTCCGACGTGGTCCCGGGTGTGGCTCAGCGGGATGATCCCGTGCAGGGAGACCCGACCGAAGGTGGGCTTGATGCAGGTGAGGCCCTGTGAGAGTCCAGGGCTGATGACGGATCCGCCGGTCTGCGTTCCGATGGCCACGGTGGCGAGACGGGCCGCCACGGCGGTACCCGACCCCGAGGACGACCCCCCGGGACTGTAACTCACGTCGTCGGGTGTCCACGCATTCCGAGTGGTGGGATTCGTGGTCCCGTACACCCGGGCGCGTCCCCCGGCCAGGTTCCCCATCTGCGCCTTCCCGGGGATGAGCCCTCCGGCCCTCCGGACCAACGTGATGGTGGTGGCGTCGTAATCCGGCTGGAACCCCTCGTACACCAGGGATCCGCCCTCGGTGAGGAGGTCCTTGGTGTACAGGTTGTCCTTGGGAGCCACATGGACTCCCACCAGGGGAAGCGACGGGGCTCCCCTGGGAATCCGTGCGGCCTGGGCCAGGAGCTCCTCGCGGGACGGCCGGTCGGCGTACGCCTGGTAGACGTGGTCGTATGCCTCGATACGGTCCGAGTAGGCGTGCACCAGATCTTCAGGTTGGATCACTCCTTCCCGGATCAGAGTCACCGCCTCCGCCAGGGTGATCTCGGTGAGGTCGTCCAGCGCCTCGGGCCGTACTCTGGAACGAAAGACGTCCGCCGGCACGGGGCGGCCCGAAGGAGCGGAGACGCCGGGGCGTGGATCGAACAGAGTCCCGGCCAGCACCGCCGAAGACGTCCAGGCCATCCGCTCCAGAAACCAGCGTCGGGACACGGTGGCATCCTGAGGGACGTCCGGGGAGATGACGTCGCCCACGGCGAGCTCGGGCCGTCCGTCCGTGGCCCCCGTCATCGTCCACCTTCCTCCACCCACGCGGTGAAGGGTGCCGGATACGGCATGGAGGCGATGAACTGGGGATCGATCTCGAAGTCGGCTGCATCGGCATCGGCCCGGAGAATGGAGCGGCCGTTGGCCAGGAGGCGTTCCTGGTCCATGGGGGCGTCCGGATCCGACTCGGGGAGGACGGAGATGTCGATTCCCAGGAGGCGGTAGCGGGTGCGGATGTAGACGTCCAGCTCGTCGTCGGACGGAGGCGGAGGAGTCCGAGGGACCATGGTTCCATCTCCTGAAAGAGAAGTCGAGGAAGGAGACCGCAGGTGGCGGCCCCATCGCCGGAGGGAGAGGGTAGGCGGGGAAAGGCTAGGGAGCAAGGCACCGGCAGAAGCCCGGGAAACCGGCCCGCCTCGCCTCTGGACATTCCACCGTCCGAAGCCGCAAGTTCGACTCTTCTCCACCCGAACCGGAGACCGTCATGCGTCGACCTCAGACCCACCGCATCTCCCCCGTGCCCCGCACCCTAATCCCCACCTGTCTCCTCACATTCCTGGCATGGCCCGGACTGCCGGGGGTCGCACCGGGCGCGGGATGGGCCGGGTCCCCCTCCCTTGCCGCCCAGGACGCCCCTGCCCCCACCACGCTGGCGGGACGGTCCACGGTCTATGCTCCGCGGGGAGCCATCGCCACCAGCCAACCGCTGGCCACCAGCGCCGGGCTCAGGGTCCTGGAAGAAGGGGGGAACGCCGTGGACGCCGCAGTGACGGCGGCGGTGGTCCTCACGGTGGTGGAGCCCCACATGACCGGCCTCGGCGGGGACCTATTCGCCCTGGTCTGGTTGGCGGAGGACGAGGAGCTCCACGGCCTGAGCGGCCACGGCCGGTCCGGTTCTCTCATGACGCGCGACGCGCTCCTGGAGGCGGGACACGACGGCATCCCGGGAACGGGCCCCTACGCCATCACCGTTCCCGGCGCCCTTCGGGGGTGGGCGGACCTCCTGGAGCGCTTCGGGACCCTGGAGCTGGCCGACGCCCTGTCTCCGGCCATCCGGTTGGCGGAGGAAGGGTTTCCAGTCTCCCCGGTGGTGGCGGACGACTGGTCGGGCCAGCTGAACCGGCTTCAGGGGAACGAGGGGGCCCGGGCCACCTACCTGCTGGACGACGGAGAGCGGACTCCGGAGGC
>SKZC01000110.1 GCA_007127575.1 Gemmatimonadota bacterium | reverse complement strand
TCGAAGAGTGCGGCAGCGCAGCCGAGGGGAGGGGGTGCAGCGGCGAGCTCTGACCACCGGGTCACCGGGTCCCCTTGGCAGGCTACCCGCCGATCTCCCGGAGCTGCTCAGGGGATTTCAGGTGGATCGTGCGCCCGTGAACCCCGGAGCCCGCATCCGACATCAGGTGACTCACGTAGCGTCCAATGTCCTCGGGTCGCACGGGGCTTTTCTTGTCCGCTTCTCCCCACCCCACCGCGGTGTGGATCACCAGCTCGTTCACACGTACGCGGGCTGCGGAAGCCGGATCGGCGTTGGAGCTCTCTTCGGATGCGGTTTCCTTCATCACCGCCCGCGCCAGCATCGCCTGGCCGGCCGTCGCGATGGAAACTAGCGCGGACTGTGGGGCCCAAAGGTCGAAGGCGAGAGGTCCGTTGATGAAGGTGTAGCTGCCTCTGGTTTCCTCCAGGGCCGGAATCAACGCGCGGGCCACTCCGAAGTGCGCCATCAGGTACCCGTCCACTGCGGTCTGGAGTTGGGCTCTCGAGCTCCCGAGGACCGAAGGCGTGGAGACGAATCCCCCCAGGCTCGCCACCGCTCCATGAAGTGGGCCTACCTGCTTGCGTATGCGCTCCACGAGGCGAGGGCCCTCCGATTCATCGGCGATATTCCCGAGCAGCGGAAACAGGCGGCCGTTCCCAGCATTCCCCTGGACCCGCTTGATCTCCTCAAGCTTGTCCTCAGAGCGCGACGGGACGATGACCGACGCACCCGCGTCCAGCAGGGCGCCCACCAGGTACCGGCCAACGTTGCCGGAACCGCCGGCGACCACCGCATTGAATCCCTCCAGACGGAGGGTCCGGGAACCAGGATCTGAGACTGTCGTCATTGGGATTCTCCCCATATCGAGATTCGAGACGTAGATGAAACGGGTTCCGGGCCGGCACCCCGTGCCTGCGGGTTGAGGGGCTCGGCTGAACCGCACCTTCAATCTCCTCGATCACGGCGACTGGCACATCGACCTACGGAAGGGTCTTACCACCGGAATTTCGAACAGCGGGGAACCTGTCCCGGAGTACAGGGCGAGCTAGGAAAACGGGGCTAGCTAGGAGGACAGGGCCGCCTAGGAAGACCGCTTCTTCGCCAGTCGTCGGCGCACGGTTTGCAGGGCCCTGCGCCAGAGAACCTTGGACACCGAGACTGCGTTGCGGGGGTTTCGGGCGCGACGCAGCATTTCTCGGCGAGCCGTCCTCCGGACGTGTTGGGACGCCTTGGACGGGTGTCCGGAGTCAAAGGGAGGGTGTGGGTCGTATTCGAGGAGAAGCTGCACGATTTCGGCCCGTTCCTGCCCCCGGAGCTCCCCCGCCAGCCAGAACGCCAGATCGAGACCCGCCGATACTCCGGCGGCCGTAACGATCTTGCCTGACCGGACGATGCGTCGGTCACGCTGCGGAATCGCGCCGAAGGCGGCGAGGGGCTTCTGAGCAACCCAGTGCGTCGTGGCGGGATGTCCTTCAAGGAGGCCGGCCGCAGCCAGAACCAGGGCTCCGGAGCAGACCGACACGGTCCAGTCACTCGTCTTGTGTACCTGCCTGAGCCACCGAACCAGCTCCCCGTCGGCCATCGCGGTGACGGTATTCGCTTCGGAGCCGGGAACCAGAACCACGTTAGGGGAAGGGGTCTCTTCGTAGGCGTGCGTCGCGCCCAGGACCAAAACGCCACTGTCGGCGGTTACCGGGCCCGGCCGTCGGTTCACGAACCGGACCTCGGTCCCCGGAAGCATGCGCAGGACCTCGTAGGGTCCGATGGCATCGAGCGCGGTCAGGCCCTCGTACAGAACGATGGCGATCTGTGTGACCGCCGAGCCTTGAGCCGCGTCGTCAGTTGTCCGCGTACCCGTCCTGCCAGGTGCGTCGCTCGTCATGATTCCTGAGATCCACGTTGAAATCCACCGCCGCCTTCATGGCCATCAAAACGGAAACCCATCCGGCCACCATCTCCCAACGTGCCGGCTCGTCCACCCCCTCCGCGTGGAGGGTCAGGTCCGTCCCCCCGACGCCATCCTCCTCCAACGTGAACTCGGTCCGGCTGCCGAAATACTCCAGGGCGAATCGTCGGGGCGGATCGCGTTCCAGGATCCTGCCTTCGAAGGGCGGATATCCAAGAATTCGGAACTCGATGACGCCGTCGCGCTCCTTGGCCGACTCCGCCCAGAATCGCGCTCGACCCTCGCCGGTGGCCAGCGCACGATAGACATCGTCACGGGGAGAATGAAAGTGCATGCGCCACCGGATGGAGCCGGGGTGGGGCTGGAATGGCATGGGGAACCCTCGCTCAGGGATCGAAGGAGGAACGGCTACGCGCGACCGGCCCCCGTTCTCCAGCTACTACGAGTCACCTCGATCGAATGTGACGGCGCGGGAGGAACGTAGGAAAGCCGGGTGGCGTCAGACGCCTTTCCATCGCTAACCTGCTGAGATACGGAGGTTCGTGGAAGTAACTGGCTCCATGACGGCGCCGACCTTCCGCGCCCGATTCCCCTGGTCCTTGAGCTTGCGCTGCACCCCGTGTCTGACTCACGCCACCTTGAACGTCGCAACCGGGAACTGGCGATCCTGAACGCCGTCGCCACCGCCCTGAACGCATCGGTGGACCTCTCAGAATCCCTGGAAGCCGCCCTTTCCCACGTGGGGGACCTCCTGGGTCTCCGGGCCGGTTGGGTGTGGCTCCTTCGGGACGAGGATGGGGCTCCGTACCTGGCGGCCACGCGAAACCTCCCCCCCGGCCTCGCCCACCGGCCCGAGTCCATGGAGGGCGGATGCTACTGCCTGGATAGCTTTCGGGCCGGGAAGCTGGGCGGGACCGCGAACGTCAGCGTGGTGACCTGCTCCCGGCTCAAGTGGCTCACAGAAGGAACCGAAGGCCTCCAGTTTCACGCGAGCATCCCCCTCCACGCCCGAGGCGAGGAGCTCGGGGTCATGAACGTGGCGAGCCCCGAGTGGCGGAGGCTCACTCCGGACGAGCTCCGCCTCCTCCACACCATCGGTGAGATGGTGAGCACTGCGGTGGAGCGGGCGCGCCTGTACCAGGGCAGCCTCGAGGCCGGCGCCATCGAGGAGCGAAATCGCATTGCCCGGGAAATCCACGACACCCTGGCGCAGGGGCTCTCGGCCACAGCCATGCAACTCGACACCGCCGAAGCGCTCCTGGACCGGGACGGAAACCCGGAACGAATCCGGACATCGGTTCGAAGGGCGCTCGACGGCACTCGACGGAACCTGGAGGAGGCTCGTCGTTCCGTGCTCGACCTTCGCGCCGCGCCCCTGGAGGGACGTACCCTGGGGGACGCGTTGGAGGCGCTGGCGGAAGAGCGAAACGGTCCCGACTCGCCGGAGATCGCGGTTCGGGTAGTCGGGGGGGCGCGTCCCCTCCCCGCCCGTCTCGAGACGGCGTTTTTCCGCATCGCGCAGGAGGCGCTCTCCAACGCGTGCCAACACTCCGAAGCGGACCGCGTGACCGTCGAGCTCGTCTCCAGTCCCGAGGGGGTCTCTCTCACCATCGAAGACGACGGAAAGGGGTTTGATGGAGTCCCGACCAGACCGGGCCGGTACGGCTTGGTGGGAATGCGGGAGCGAATGCGCCTGGTGGACGGCGACCTGGAGGTCCGGAGCGAAACCGGCCAGGGCACGCGAATCGAGGCCTCGCTGAACTTCGACCGAGCTGAACCGTGACTCAGGACGTGCCGGGCCCGATCCAAATCCTGGTGGCCGACGACCACCCCGTGGTCCGGGAAGGGCTCGTCGCCATGTTGGGCACCGAAGCGGACCTGCAGGTCGTGGGCGAAGCCGGAACCGCCGACGACACCGTGGAGCGAGCCCTCGAGCTTCATCCCGACGTGGTCCTCCTGGACCTGGAGATGCCTGGAGCCAACGGGGTCGACGTTATCCACCGCATCCAGGAGGCCACCCGGGATACCCGGGACATCCGGATCATCGTCTTCACCGCTTTCGACCGAGACGAACAGATCGTGGAGGCGATTCAGGCGGGAGCCCAAGGGTATCTGCTGAAGGGAACGCCTCGCGACGACGTATTTCGCGCCATCCGCATCGTCCACGGAGGCGGCTCCCTCATCGAGCCCATGGTCGCTTCGAAGCTGTTCCAACAGGTGCGAGATGACCCTCAGTCCCTCACCCCCCGAGAGCTGGAAGTCCTGGCGCTCGTGGCCGAAGGACGCTCGAATCGAGCCATCGCCAAGTCCCTGTTCGTGACGGAACGAACGGTGAAGTTCCACGTGAGCTCGATCCTCTCGAAATTGGGTACCTCGAACCGGACCGAGGCGGCTGCCGTGGCACGCGAGCGCGGCCTCCTCTCCTCCTGACCGTAGATCGGTTCCGGCTCAAGACATCACCGCAGGTGCCGGGAGGGCTCGCGACTGCAGAACAGGTTCAAGCCCCATAGATCACTTCCATGTCCGGTTTTTCGGTGCAGTGGTAATGAACCCAGATGTAGGCATGGTGAAACGCCGCGACCACCAGTGCCCCGGAGGACTCGAGAACGAATCCCGGCACCCATAAGAGCAGGAATCCGAACACGTACATTCCGTTGGAGCTGTACCGGAAGATCCCATCGTTCACCAGAGGCCACGTGCGCGCCTCCGGGTCGAAATGGTCCGCTCCCGCGGCCCGATCGATGCCGAAGTATCGGAGCACCGAGTAGAAGAGGTACCCCGAAAGAGCGAGAAACACGGCCGATACACCCCATTGGACCACGCCCGGCAACTCCAGCGTGCCACGATTGGCCACGGCGAGCGGGAGGACGATGAGACGACTCAGCCCGAGCACGGCGAACAATGCTTTGAATAACCGGAACGACATGTGCGGGAACGCCCGAGTGACTGCTCCGGCGTGGAGCTCCAGGCGCCAAGCAATCCACACGTAACCCTGGTGCAGGATGGCCGTCGTCACCGCGACCCAGAACCAGATCTCCGCTGACCAGCCCCACAGCTGTCCCTCTAAGACTCCGGGGAGCTTGGATACGGCGAGCACGGAACCGAGGAGGACCACCAGGAGGACTCCGTGGAGCCACTGGCGGTGGAACACCGAGCGCACGAGGCTCTTCGTGTCGTCCGCGACACGTATCCTGATCATTCTGCCGTCCTTTCGCGAAGGAACGCCGCGTTCGCCTCGCTGCGCGCCAGCCCCACGACCCGGTGACCCCGGCCCACGAGCCTAACTACCATCCGTCGGCCGAGCACGCCGGTCGCTCCCGCGATAGAAATCTTCACACATCCTCCACGCTCAAGTACCCCCGGGGTCCGATCTCGGGGTACGAACCGAGACCGACGGGGGAGTTCCGGGACGCCGGCACCCGACCCGCACCCCCATCCACCCGGACACACGGACTACGGGGTGGGGATGTGACAACCGACCAGCACCGGGCCGGCATGGATCACTCTGAGGCGGCTTGGCGATTGGACGAGACGCTCCAGGATGGCGTCGGCCAAGGTGGCGGTTCCCAGAGGAAGGACGCCCGGAGGTCCGTGCGGCAGCTTCGAGTGCAGGGCGTCCGCC
Source organism: Gemmatimonadota bacterium (assembly GCA_007127575.1). Classification (GTDB taxonomy): domain Bacteria; phylum Gemmatimonadota; class Gemmatimonadetes; order Longimicrobiales; family Gaopeijiaceae; genus SKZC01. The sequence continues at coordinate 877 of SKZC01000110.1, read as the reverse complement.
CGGTCGGCCGAAATAAGCTTCAGGAAGCCCTCAGCCATCTGCCGAGGGTGTGGCGGAGTCTTCCTCCTGCGCTAGCACAGCTTCGTTCAGGATCTTGGCGAGCCACCAAAAGACGCCGGGGACCACGGCAAGGCGGCCCGGGACGTGGAAGCCCGCGGCGCCACTGAGTACGAGCCCACGACCCCCTCCGTCCCGGTCCGCCATGGGGTCGTCACGGTTGAAGGGCCTCGTCCACGCGGATGAGCGCATCCTGGACGTGGATGCGGGTGTTCCGGTCCGGGGCGGTGTCCAGCGCGTCCCGGAGCTCGTCCCGGAGAAGGAGGAGCTGGTCCCGAATCAGGGGCCAGATGTCGGACTGACCGATGTGAAGGGGAGCGTTCAGGGGCGGGTCATCCATGTCGCTGACCCGGAGGTTGCCTGAGGGGGGAGGCTGGAACGGCTCCACCTCGGCCTCGTGGAGGAGATAGCGGACCTGATCCAGATAGGCCCGCTGCAAACCCCGTCGGTAGGTGTTCGTCTCCTCGCCCTGGAGCACCTCCCGCCACACCATCTCCCGGACATCGTCCAGCATCTCGGCGGGACGGTAGGAGTCATCTCCGAAGAACGACTCGTGCTCGATGAGGCGAGCCAGGCGAGCATGGTTCAGGAGGCGCTGAACGGTGAGCTCCTGATAGGCGCGAATGCGCTCCACGGCGCCGGCGTGCTCCAACCGACGGAGCACCTCCAGGTCCAGGGCCCACTCGGGGGTGGCCAGGACGTGCTCGTCCAGGAAGGCCATGGCCCGGAGCTGGGGCTCCCGCTCGATGGGGGTGTAGACCCAGCCCTCTTCGCCGGACCGCTTGAGGTGGGTCTCGGAGCCGCCAATGTGAGCGGCGGC
>SKZC01000048.1 GCA_007127575.1 Gemmatimonadota bacterium | reverse complement strand
CGGTGAAGCTGGAGCAGGCGGGGGTCCCCCACATCCCCATCACCATGAACCGGAAGGGGAAGAACCCTCTGGAGGACGCCGTTCTCACCTATCGCCTCCATCGCCTGTTTCGGCAACACAGTCCGGATCTGGTCTTGGCCTACACCATCAAACCCAACGTCTACTGCTCTCTGGCGGCCCGTCCCCTGGGAATCCCGGTGGTGAACACCGTGCCGGGGTTGGGATCTCTCTTCGTCCGCCGCTCCCCCACGACCTCGGTGGCCAAGCTCCTCTACCGGACGGCGCTCCGGCATTCCCATGCCGTGCTCTTCCAGAACGAGGAGGACCTCCGTTGCTTCGTGGAAGAGGGTCTGGTGGCTCCAGAGGTGGCAAAGCGTGTGCCGGGGTCTGGAGTGGACACCGAGTTCTTCGCACCCGCCCCTCGGTCCCGCCGGATGGGGCCATTTGCCTTTCTCTTCGCCGGGCGCTTTCTGAGGGACAAAGGGATTCGCGAGCTGGCGGAGGCCACCCGGATGCTGAAGTCTCAGGGGTTGGAGGTGGAGACTCGTCTTCTGGGCATGTTCGAGCCGTCAGGCTCGGAGGCCGTGACGAGGGAGGAGGTCTCCGGTTGGGTGGAGACGGGGGACGTGGTCCACCTGGGCGAGGCGGACGAGGTCGTGGGGATCATGCGGGAAGCGGATTGCGTCGTCCTCCCTTCGTATTACGGAGAAGGGGTGCCTCGGACACTTCTGGAGGCGGCAAGCATGGAGAAGCCCCTCATCGCCGCGGACGGTCCCGGGAGTCGGGATATCGTGGAGGACGGGCGAAACGGCTTCCTGTGCCGTCCTCGCGATCCTGAGGATCTGGCCCGAGCGATGCAGAAGATGCTGGGCCTTTCCGAGGAAGAGCGCAGCGCAATGGGGAAAGCGGGTCGCCGAAGAGTGCAGACGCAATTCGATGAGAAGATCGTGGTCCGAAGGTATATGGAGGAGGTTCAGGGATTGATGGCCGGCCGGTACGCCGGGCGGAATGGGGTGGCTTCCTCGACCTCATGACATGCCGGGTGCTTGTGGGTGCGGCGCTCTGGCTCCTCCTCGTCGTGCTCTGGCTCACAAGGTCCTCCCACCGGCGTTCTTGACCGCAGGGCATGGATCGTCCTGGGGGTGGCGGGCATGGTGGCGGCGCTCAGCGCCGGGGTGGAGCTGGGGCAGCTCCGGATCCCCGGCCGTTCCACCTCCCCCTTCGATCTGGGTCTGAACACGGCAGGTGAGGCCGCAGCTGCGTGGGTGAGCTTGGTGGCGGTGGGGAGGGGGATCGCCCCGCGACGGATCGTCGAGGTCGCAGGGGTTGTGGTCCTGTCAGGGGTTCTCTTGTTCCTGGTGGCCACCTCGTTCGCCGCTTCCCGGGGACTCGGGATCCAGGATTGGAATTCGGACTACCCGGTCCTGGTCGGGGATGAGTGGGATGGAGATCGAGCGTTCCGAGGCGAAGTGGAGGCGGCGCGGATCTGTGCGTTCCACCCCGATGAGGGTGAGGTCTGCGGTTTCCGGACGCGTCGCACGAAGAACGGCAGTCCCTGGTTTCCGCCGCGTTCAGCGGAAGGGCCGTGGAGGCTTCCGCTCAACTTCGTTCCGCCGGTCTCCAGGAGGGACCGGCTCGCAGAGTGACGTTCTCCCACGGCCCGGACTCCCGGAATCTCACCCTGGGCCAGGTGGGGGACGATCTCCTCCTTCGGGTTCGTACTCCCTTCACCGGGCCCAATGGAGCCGCGGTGGAGTTCCTGCTTCCCCACGCCGTGGAGGAGGGGGTGGCGACGAGAGTGCGAGGGGCCTTTCTGCGGGACCGGGTGGCTCTGTCGGCGGAAAGCGAGGCTTCGTCCGTGGAAGCAGTGATTTGATGGGGACTCCTCTCTTCCTGGTGGATCGCACGCCAGGGCTTTCGGGGGGCTGTGGAGCCCCACACGCTGGTCCGGGCCGGCTGGGTGGGAGCGGTCTGCGGTGCCTCTGCCCTTGGGACTCTGGATCTCCTTGTGGGCGGGGCTCCCGTTATGGGTGAGGGCTGCGGGTGGAGCCGCCGTGCCCATCGTCCTCCTGGCTCCGGTGGCGGCGGCGTTCCAGATTCCGTTCCCACCGGCGAACTGGCGGCGGCGGCGGCGGTCTTCGGCTCCTTGGCGGCCGTGGTGGGGGCGGGTAAGGAAATCGGGCGCGCCGGGATCCGCTTGTGACACTCCCACTGCCATGCTCCCGAGTCTGGAACCGGAGCTTCCCGTGGAGTCCCGGATCCAGCCGTACGAGGGAAACCCGCGCTACTGGCAGTTCCAAGGGGAGCCCATCCTCCTCCTGGGTGGGTCGAACCAGGACAACCTCTTCAACCATCCGCATCTTCCCCCGGACGGCTTGGAAGCCCACCTGGATCTCCTGTCCTCCGTGGGAGGAAACTACGTTCGAAACACCATGTCCAGCCGGAACTCGGGGAACCTCCAGCCGTTTCTCCGGCACCCTGACGGTCGTTACGACCTGAACCGGTGGAACGAGGCGTACTGGGACCGGCTCCGGCGCTTCCTGGAGATGACGGAAGAGCGGGGCATCATCGTCCAGATGGAGCTATGGGATCGGTTCGACTTCGCCCGGGAGCCCTGGGACCGAAGTCCCTTCAACCCCAGGAACAACGTGAACTATACGCCGGAGGCGAGTGGCCTTCCGGTGGTGGTCTCCACCCACCCCACGGACCGGGAGAATCCTTTCCTCCGCACCACGCCTCACGAGGAAGCCAACCAGGTGGTGCTGCCCTATCAGGAGGCGTTCGTGGAGAGGGTGCTGGAGGTATCCCTCCCGTTCCCTCACGTTCTCTACACCATCAACAATGAGACGGGCGAATCGGAGCACTGGAGCGGCTACTGGGCGGACCTCCTCGGGGCCGCCGGGGACTCGCTGGAGGTTCCGGTGCAGGTCACGGAGATGTGGGCCGCCCGTGACTCCCGGGATCCGTGGTACGACCTGACCCACGACCGTCCGGATCGCTACACGTACATCGAGATCTCGCAGAACAACCACTGGGTGGGACCGACGCGCTGGGAGGGAGTGGAGGCGCACGTAGCCCGGGTCGAGGAGAGCGGCCACCTCCGTCCCGTGAACAGCGTGAAGATCTACGGGGGCCCTCGGCACGGCGGAGGGGTGGAGGAGGGGACCCGGAAGCTCTCGAGGAATGTCTTTGGTGGAATGGCCTCATCTCGCTTTCACCGCCCCCATCCCGATGGGGAGCCTCTGGCAGGGATCGGCCTACAACCGTTGGCACAAAGCCATATTCGGAGCCTCAGGGCCCTGTCGGATTCACTCGGGATCTATACGGCCGCGCCGGAAAACCATCGGTTCGGTGAGCGGGCTCCGGACGAGGCGTACCTCCTGTCGAATCTTCCTGAAGTCTTGGCCGTCTACTTCACGGATGGGGGATCGGTGACGGTGGATCTCAGCGATGTGCCTGGAGCGCTGCGACTCCGGTGGTTGGACATCGGGGAGACCTCGTGGATGGACGGCCCGCTGGTGCAGGGAGGGGACGAGGTGGTCCTATCGCCCCCGGGGAGCGGTCCCCGGGCCGCCCTTCTCCGCACCCCCTGACGGCTCGGTTTCCACGTCCCCGGGACGTTCCCGGAAGACCAGAGCCGCAGCCGCACCGTTCGTCCCACCCCTCAGGTCGGCAGCCTCCACCAGGGCCCGAGCCAGGTCTTCCACGTGGGAGGCCCGTCGGACCGCACGCGTCATCTCGGCTCCGGGGAGGGCGCCGTGGATCGCTCCCGTGCACAAGACCACGAGATGGGGAGCGTCCAGGTGGAACGGCCCGAACGTCTCCACGGCGCCTCCTGCCATTCCGGTGCCTGGGGTGAGCTCAATGGCGCCGCAGCCATCCACCCGATACGCACGTGCGGTTCCCAGGCGAGCCACCTCGTAGCCGGCTCGGTTCCGGAGCAGACAGGCCAGGTTCGGCGAGGTCGGCGGGCCGGTTCTCCGGCCCCCTTCGGTCCCAGGGTCAGGAAGTGCGAGGCCCCGGGTCACCGCGTCCTCCAGACGAACCCCAGTGGAGACGTTTTGCAGAAGTCGGTGGATCGACCGTTCGTCCGACGGCCCCTCCCAGACCACAGCGATCTCTATCCCCCGAGGTAGGGAGCGTACAATGGCCACCGGGTCCTCCTCTGATTTCGGTCCGCCCTGCGCGTAGAAGGAACCCTCCGCGGCGAGGTCGGGAGGGGAGGGACCGCCCTCCACCCGGAACGGCAGCTCGTCTTGTCCCGCTTGGAGCCGGTTGGAAGAGGTCACGGCTTCGCTGCGTCCCACGGGACCCTTCACTGTCGGCAGGACGATGGGCTGCTCCCGTGGCGGTTCGTGAGACCCACTCCTCCGGACCAGGAGGAGGGTGAGGGGAAGGAGGAAAAGCACCACTCCCGCCGCCAGCGCCAGCCCCAGTGGGGTTACCTCCATCCTGCGTACCGGCTTCCCGCCGACTCCCGACCCGGGCATGGGAGGCGCCGGGAACCCTCCAGGTACGCCAGCCCCGCCTGTGTGTCCAGAACACGGACCCCAGCGGCCATCCCGGCCTCGCGCAGCTCCCCGGAGTCGGAGATGAGGAAATCGGTGGGACGATGGCGCCACAAGAGATCGGCGCGGGACCCACCCGGTGGCAAAGCCTGGATCTGCTCCACCCGCAGGGTTTCAAGGCTCACCTCCAGGTCCATCCCGAGTCGCAGCGAGGGCGTGCCCGGCGCCCGCAGGAGCAGGATGACCCGACCTCGGGAGGATGCCTGGAGGACCCCCATGAGGAGTCGGCGGCGAACCGGAGGATCCAGGTGTGAACCCGACTCCACCATCCCCAACGCCTCCCGGGTCCTCCCCGGTCCCTCTCCAGTCGAGCTACGCTCCTGGGCCAGGGTGGGCTGCTCAGCGCCGGGCGGCCGCTTCCTCGATTTCCCCATGGGGCTCGCCAGTGAGGGACAGGGCCTCGGTGGAGACTGGAGGGCGGCCCACGGAGTGGTATTCGAACCCCATTTCGCGCATTCGTGAGGGCTCGTAGAGGTTGCGTCCGTCCAGGATGACCGGGGAGTGGAGGAGGCGCTTCATTCGCTGGAAGTCGGGTCTCCGGTAGGGCTGCCACTCGGTGTGGATGAGGAGGGCGTGGGCGTCGTTCAGGCAGTCGTAGCTGGTTTCACAGAACCGAACTTTCGGGCCCCAGAGTGCCCGGGCGTTTTCCATGGCTGCCGGGTCGTGGGCTCGGACCTCGGCTCCTCGTTCCAGTAGGCCATCTACCACCTGGACACTGGGGGCCTCTCGCATGTCGTCGGTACCGGGCTTGAAGGCCAGCCCCCAGACGGCGAAAGAGCGTCCCGAGAGATCCTCGCCGAAGCGCCGGGTCACTCGGTCCAGAAGCAGGCGCTTTTGTTCCTCGTTCGTGGCCTCCACGGCACGGAGGAGCGCACCGTCCTGGTCCAGATTCTCGAAGGTGCGGATCAGGGCTTTGACATCCTTCGGGAAGCAGGACCCTCCGTACCCGATGCCCGGGAAGAGAAAGGAGGGTCCGATCCGAGAGTCGGTTCCGACACCGTGCCGAACCTTTTCCGCATCGGCCCCCGTCGCTTCGCAGAGCCGTGCGATGAGGTTCATGAAGGTGATCCGCGTCGCCAACATCCCGTTGGCGGCGTACTTCGTAATCTCCGCCGAAGCCGGGTCCATGAAGAGGATGGGGTTGCCGGTGCGAACGAAGGGGGCGTAGAGATCCTCCAGAATCCGCTGGGCCCTCTCGCTCTCCACCCCCACGATCACCCGATCCGGCTTCATGAAGTCGTCCACCGCCGCTCCCTCCTTGAGAAATTCGGGGTTGGAGCAGACGTGGACGGGATGGGACGATCGTTCCTCGATGGTGGCGCGGACGAGACGAGAGGTGCCCACCGGGACGGTGCTCTTGGTCACCACCACTTTTTCCCCGTCCAGGTGGTCGCCGATGGAGCGGGCCACGTCCAGGACGTGCTGCAGATCCGCCGACCCGTCTTCGTCCTGAGGTGTCCCCACGGCGATGAAGATGACGTCGGTGGCCCGCACCGCCGATCCCAGGTCGGCGGTGAAACGAAGCCTTCCCTGAGCCAGGTTCTGTTCCACCAGGTCCTCCAGCCCCGGCTCGTGTATGGGGATTTTCCCTCGGCGAAGGTCTGCAACTCTCTCCTCGTCCCGGTCCACGCAGACGACGTCGTGTCCGCTCTCGGCCAGACACGCGCCCAGCACCAGGCCCACGTATCCGCATCCCACCACGCTGAGATCCATTCCTAGTCTCCTCCTTTAATCATGTGCCGGTCCCTCGAAGGGCACCGGGTTGGCCCGCCCTGTGGCGAGCGCGAATCAGATTGCGTCTCCATCCCACACCGTGTGTCGCCGTAAGCCATCGCCTGCTGTGGTGCTACCACAAACGCGGCCCCCGGGGCGCGGT
>SKZC01000306.1 GCA_007127575.1 Gemmatimonadota bacterium | reverse complement strand
GTGGGCTCGTCCAGGAGGAGGGCACGGGGGCGAAGAACCAGAGCCCGGGCCAGACCCACGCGCTGCGCTTCTCCACCGGACAGGTTCCGGGCCGGGCGGGTCCGAAAGTCGGACGGGAGCTCCGCGTCGGCCAACGCCTCCTGGATACGCTCATCTTCATCGTCGGGGTGCACCTCCGCCACTTCCAAGGCCTCTCGAAGGTTGTCCTGCACGGTTCCGGGAAAAAGGGCGGCCTGCTGAAAGACGAATCCCACCCGGCGGCGGAGCTCTCGGACCGGAATCTCGTCCACGGAGCGGCCCTCCACCTCGATGGTGCCCTGGGACCTCTCGTCCAGTCGGTTCAGGAGGCGGAGAAGGGAGGTTTTGCCCGAGCCGGAGGGTCCGGCCAGGACCGAGACCTTCCCTGCCGGAAGCTCGGCGGTGACACCCACCAGGACCGGAGTCCCGGACCGGCGGGCGTGCACGTCTCGAAGGGAGAACGCAGGGGTGCTGTGGCGGGGCATCCGTTGAACATGGTCCGTTGGAGGCCCTGGCGGAAGTCACGCCGGCTCGCTGGACGGCATGAGGGTCGGCCACCCAGGAGGAGTCCCCCGCTGTGGGACGACGTTGACACCTCCCCGGACACGGCCGTACCTTGAGGTAAGTTGAAGATGAGAATCGTTCTCAACTAAACAAGAATCATTCTCCATATGCCCCTTCGCGGAACGAGGACTGAATGGTGAGACCGTGCGGACCCACCGCCGGAAGAGAGCTAAAGCCCTTCCCCCTTCGGGGTCTTATGTGGGTCTTTCTCCTCTTCACGTCCCTGAGTCCGTCCGACCCCGTCTGGGGTCAGGAACCGGTGGAGGAGGTGGGCCGGGTGGAGGGACGGGTCTCGGCGGAGGACACCGGCGTCCCCCTTCCGGGAGCCATGGTGCAGGTGCAAGGAACGGAGCTCCGCGCCCGGACCAACGACCGAGGGCGGTACGTCCTCTCTGATGTCCCGGCGGGAGCCAGGACTTTGGAGGTGAACCGCATCGGGTACAGCGACGTGATCCTGGAGGTGGCAGTGGAGCCGGGAGGCCGAACGGTGGCCGACGTCCAGCTCCCTACCGACGCGCTGGGGCTGGATCCCATCGTGGTCCTTTCGCAGCGCACCCGGATGGTGGGGGACCCTCTGAACCTTTCGGTGATCCCGGGCGCGGCGCACTTCCTCAGTCTGCAGGACCTGGAGACCCGCCGGGTGCCCTTCGATGACGTGCACCAGATCTTGCGCCGCATTCCCGGGGTGAACGTGCAGGATGAGGAGGGCTACGGACTTCGGCCCAACATCGGGATGCGGGGCACCGGAGTCTCCCGGAGCTCCAAGGTCACCATCATGGAGGATGGAGTCCTCATCGCCCCGGCCCCTTACGCGGCTCCGGCTGCCTACTACTTTCCGGTCACCGCCCGCATGGAGGCGGTGGAGGTGCGAAAGGGCTCCAGCCAGATTCGCTACGGCCCTCGAACCATCGGGGGGGCCCTGAACCTGGTCTCCACCTCCATCCCCGAAGAGCGTTCGTGGGAGGTGGACACCCGGGGCGGAGAGGACCGCACGTTCCGGGTCCTGGCTCGGGCCGGGGACTCCTGGGACCGGTTCGGGTGGCTGGTGGAGACCTACCAGATCCAGACCGACGGCTACAAGGAGCTCCAGGGAGGCGGAGACACGGGATTCCAGGTAGGGGATTACATGGCGAAGCTCCGATTCAACACGGACCGGGAGGCTCCGCGCTATCAGGAGGTGGAGCTGAAGGTGGGGTATCACGATGAGCTCTCGGAAGAGACCTATCTGGGTCTCACTACGGAGGACTTTCGCCGTTCGCCCCTCCTTCGCTATCCCGCCTCGGCCCCGGACGTCATGGACACGGAGCACGTCCAGCTCCAACTCCGGCACTTCTTCCAGCCCAGCCGGCGCATGGACGTCACCACCACACTGTACCGCAATGATTTCGCTCGAAACTGGTACAAGCTGCACAGCGTCCGCGGTGCCTCCATCAGCAGCGTTCTGGACGATCCGGCCGGGTATTCTCAGGAGTTGGCCACCCTTCGAGGCGCCGACAGCGAGGCCGACGCGTTCATGGTCCGGGCCAACAACCGGGAGTACCTCTCGCAGGGGGTTCAGTCGACCCTGGGCCTCCGGTTGGAGACAGGTCCAGCTGAACACGACATGGAGCTGGGCATCCGGCTCCACCAGGATCGGGAGGACCGCTTCCAGTGGGAGGACGGGTACCGGATGGTGGACGGCAGGGCGGTTCGGACCTCGCAAGGCACTCCCGGCACCCAGGACAATCGTGTGGGTGAGGCCCAAGCCGTCTCCGCCTACGTCCAGAACCAGATCCAGGCGGGGCGGTGGATCCTCGTCCCCGGGGTACGCTACGAACGAGCGGCGTTGACCCGTACCGACTATCCCACCGATCCCCCCTCTCGGAGGACGCCCACCCGGACCCGGGAGACCACCGTATCCTCCTTCATTCCCGGCGTGGGGGCGGTGTTCACGGCTACCCCCACCTTTCACATCTTCAGCGGAGTCCACCGGGGTTACGCTCCCCCGGGACCCGGGGCCGCGCCGGAGACCCGTCCCGAGCGGAGCGTCAACTACGAGCTGGGGACTCGGATCCGGCGCTCAGGCCTGGCGCTCCAGGTCTCCGGATTCTTCAGCGACTACACGAACATCCTGGGTGAGGCCACCCTGGCCACGGGGGAGCAGGGCCGAAGCGACCTCTTCAACGGGGGCGCCGTGCACACCCTGGGACTGGAAACCTCACTGGACTACGATCTGGCCTGGGACCGGGACCTTCCCCTCCAGATCCCCGTGACCCTGGCCTATACCGTCACCCAGGCCACCTTTCAGAGCTCCTTCGAGAGCGACTTTGGTCCCTGGGGGAACGTGGAGGAAGGAGACCACCTCCCGTACCTGCCACGCCACCAGCTCTCCGGAAGCCTTGCGGTGGAAGACGCGGGGTCGGGCGTGACCCTCTCGGCTACCGGTGCCAGCACCATGCGAACGCGCGCCGGAACCGGCCCCGTTCGGGAGGAGGCGTCCACTGATGCCTACCTGATCCTGGACCTTCAAGCCGAGTACACCCTCTCCCGGGGACCCGGGGGAACGGTTTATGGGGGAGTCCAGAACCTCACCGACCGGCGCTACATCGTGGCCCGGCGTCCCGCTGGGGCGCGGCCCGGGCTACCCCGCACCCTCTTTCTGGGGCTCAGAATGAGCCGTTGATAGGGAGCGGGTAGGCACGCCTGGATCGAGTTGACCCGGGGCTTCAGGGCGACCATGTTTCCCGTCACTCCTGTATGGATCTCTCCCCTGCCCCGATACTGGGTTACGAGAGCGCCGACGCCCTTCTGGAGACACCCTTCGAACGTCACGACCTGGCCCGAGCCCTCCAAGCCCATCGCCAGGAGCACGAAGACCCTGGACCTTCGAGACACGCATGAGTCGCAAGCAGGTGTTCATCATCGGCCTCGACCCCTTCAATCTGGAGAAGCTGAAGAAGACCCCGGAAGCCTCCGACTGTGAGTTTCACCCAGCCCTCACCGTGGATGAGATGAGGGAGGTGGAGGAGTTCGATCTCCGAACGCTCCGGGACCTCTGCTTCCAGCGAATCGACGCCCACGGCCGCATCGACGCCGTGGCTTCGTACTACGACTTCCCTGGGACCATCCTCACCCCCATCATCGCCCAGCGGTACGGCCTTCCGGGGCCGTCCCTGGAGAGCGTCGTCAAGTGCGAGCACAAGTACTGGAGCCGGCTGGAGCAGCAGAAGGTCATCGGCGACCACATCCCCCAGTTCAAGGCCTTCGATCCCTTCGACGAGCACGCGTACCGGGCCCTGGACATGATCCCTCCGTTCTGGATCAAGCCCATCAAGTCCTTCCGCTCCTTCTTGGCCTACCGGATCAGCTCCGAGCCCCAGTTCTACGAGTGCCTGACGGAGGTGCAGGAGCACATCGACTACATCTCGCGCCCCTTCGTGGACTTCATCCAGGAGTACGAGCTGGCCGCCGAGTTCATGGAGATGAAGGAGAGCTGCATCGCCGAGAGCCTCCTCTCGGGCCATCAATGCACCCTGGAGGGATATGCCTACGAGGATCAGGTGGTGGCCTACGGAGTGGTGGACTCAGTGCGAGAGGAGAACAGCTCTTCCTTCGCGCGCTACGAATACCCTTCCGTCCTCCCCCAGGAGATCCAGTTCCGCATGGCGGACGTGACTCGGCGAGTCATCCAGCAGATTGGGCTTCGAAACTCCCCCTTCAACATCGAATACTTCTACAACTCCACCGCCGACGAAGTCTATCTACTGGAGATCAACCCTCGAATCTCCCAGGCCCACACGGACATCTTCGAGAAGGTCCACGGGGTGTCGCACCACTCGGTCATGCTGAGCCTGGCCCTGGGCCGGAAGCCCAAACCCCTGGAGTATCGCGGCACCTTCAACCGGGCGGCCAACTGCATGCTCCGAACGTTCGGAAGCGGGAAGGTGGTGAAGGCTCCCAAGACGGACGAGGTCCGGATCCTGAAGAAGTTCATCCCGGGTCTGGAGGTGAAGATGTACGTGAGGGACGGGATGCACCTCTCGGAGCTGAAAGGTCAGGACAGCTACAGCTTCGAGTTGGCCAACATCTTCGTGGGAGGCCGGGACCAGAAGGAGCTCCTGGAGCGCTATAATCAGTGTGTGGAGGGGCTCTCCTTCGAAATCGAGTACGACGAGGGGGAGCGGCTCCACTGACCCGCGGCCCTCATGAGCACCTCGAAGGACGAGGCCCGCTGCCACACCGTCAGGACCCTGACGGCGTGAGCCCCCGGTCCTCCACCTCCCGGATGATCCCGTCCCATCCTTCGGGGTGCTCCACCCCCATCATCTCCAGCCAGCCGCCGGGATCAAAGGGGAGGGGGTAGGGGAGTTCCAGGAGGTTCGGGCCCGCCCCAGGCCCATCCTCATTCTGTGCGGCGACCCGATCCGGGTCCAGGATGAGCCCGATTTCCGCTGCTACATCCTCCAGGTGTAGGCGGGTGACCTCGTTTCCAGCTCGGTCTGCGGCGTCCGCCACCTCCCGCCGAAGCTCCTGGAGATGGACCCGGAGGAAGGGCCGGGCGTCGTTCACCTGACCCTGGCTGGTGGGCGCCAGGTATCGACGAGTGGCGGCCAGATACTGCCGCTGGAGGTTTCTGCGGAAAACGTCCACCTCCACCTGCTCATCATCCAGCTCTCCCCACACCCCTCTCCGGAGATCGCGGATGAGGTGGCCCACGGTGTAGGGGTCTCCATCCGTGGCGGTGGCCTCGTATTCCACCAGTCGGTTCAGGCGAGCCTCGCTCAGGAGCTGGGCCACCACCCTTCCCTGCTGAACGCCGATCCGCTCCACCGCCCCTTCCGCCTCGACCCTCCGCAGAAGTTCAGTCTCCAGGAAGAAGGAGGGGGGCTGGAAGGCGTGTTCCTCCAGGAACCGAAGGGCTTCCTCCTGCTCCGCCCGAGTCACGGGCTCGAAGCGCACCCCGGTACCGTAGCGGTTCTGGGTGTAGGCTCCCCCCACCAGGGCACCCACATGGCCCATGTACCGTCCCCACTGGGCCACGGCATTGGAGTAGAGGTCCTCCACATCGGAGTAGTCCCTTCCCGGGCGCTCGGCAGCCGGGAGGATGAGGTCCACCACCCGCTCCAGGTTTCGCATGGCCAGAGTCGACGAGTATACGGCGTCGGCATTCCCCACCGCCTCGGTGACGGCATGGGGATCGTTGGGCGCCCCCGGTGTGGTGAAGCGGAACCAGGGGATGGTGTCCTGCATCCGGGCCCACTCGTCCAAGACCGGCCGCTCCTCGTCCGGGGTGGAGGCCTCGGGGATGGGGCGGTAGCCCCACATGATGGAGAAACGGTCGTAGGGGCCGACGCGCGGAATCAGGAGCTCGGGCGGGATGTTGTCCTCGGGCTGAGCCACGTAATTGAAGCGGGAGTAGTCCATGAGGGTGGCCACATGGCCTCCCTTCCGCTCCAGAAACGTTCGGGAGCGGAGAGAGTCCGCCGGGTACATGGCGCTGGCCTTGAAGTTATGGGGGAGCCCCACGGCGTGACCGATCTCATGGGCCACCACGTACTCTACCAGCTCTCCCATGAGGGAGTCGGGGAGAGGCAGCTCCTGGGCCCGCTCATCCAGGGGAGCCACCTGCACGAAGTACCAGTTTCGGAGGAGGTTCATCACGTTGTGGAACATGTTCACCTCCCCCTTGATGACTTCCCCGCTGCGGGGGTCGGCCACGGCGCCGCCGGTGGCATTGGCCACCGCCGAGGGCCTCCAGTAGATCATGGAGTGCCGGGCATCGTGCATGGACCAGTTGGGGTCCTCGTCCGGGGAAGGGGCCTCACGGGCCTGGATGGCGTTGGAGAAACCGGCCTCCTCGAAAGCGGGGAGCCACTGATCCACCCCTCTCTTCACGTAGGGGATGAG
>SKZC01000174.1 GCA_007127575.1 Gemmatimonadota bacterium | reverse complement strand
GGGCGGTGACCACGGGTCCGGTCTGGATCCCGTGGACGTACCCCACTCCCGAGGCACACACCTTGCCCCACCTCTCCTACGCCCCCCTCTCCGCGTTGGTGCCGCTCATCCTGGGGGTGATGGTGGGTGCATGGGGCTGGCGGTACCTCCGACGAACCAACTGGCCGACCCGACTGAGAATCCCCCCGGGAGACGTACTTCAGTGGATTGAACCCCAGCTCCTGCGAGCCTGGTCCGTTCGCAAGCTGCCGGGGCGGGACCGCCCCGCCGTTCCCGGGCCCGGGTTCGGCGTGGTGGCCGTCCTCCTAACCCTGGCTCTGGCCTGGGGCTTCCTGATGTAGCGGGGGCGGAGGCTCGGCCCTCACGAATTCGGGTCGGTGAGGCTCTGGAGATACGCCACCAGGACTTCCACCTCGTCCTCCGGTAGATCGTCGTAGGCGGGCTTCCGGACCCCCGGGTCCACCGCCTGCGGATCCACGACCCAGAGCCTCAGCTCCTCGGCATCCAGTCGGTCCCCTACCCCGTCCAGCGGACTCCTGGGACTCCCCTCGCCCGCAATGGAATGACAGAGGGCGCAGTTCTGTTCATCGTACACCCGCCGGCCTTCGGCCAGCACGGTGTCCGGCGCCTGCAGGCGCTCCTCCGTGGGCCGGGCATCCGGAGCTCCGGCCACAGCCGCCTCCGGACCGGGACTCTGTAGCGCCCCGAATAGGAAGGCCCCTCCCACCACCAGAAGCCCCGTGATCAGGGCCACTCCCTTCGCAATCTTCTCTCTCATGGCTTCCTCTCTCCCGTCAGGCTAGATCGAACAGCTCGGTGCGCACCCGTGAGGCAGGGATGCCCAGCTCGTCCAGGAACCCCTCCACCTTCTGTATCATGGGTATGGGTCCACAGATAAAGTACTCCATCTCATCTCGGTTCTCGGGGAGGTGTCGGTCCAGAACCTCCCGCGTGATCCACCCGGTCTCTCCTGACCAGTCCTCCGGCGGCTCCTCCAGGACGTGTACCACTTCCAGGTCCAGATGCTCCCGTAGGCGCTGGAACTCATCCCGCAAGGGAATCCGCTCCCAGTCGCTGTGGGCGGCGAAAAGGATGTGGGATCGCGGGTCCTCCCGGTCCGCCAGGGCTCGGAGCATGCTGGCCATGGGGGCGACGCCGATCCCTCCTGCGATGAACGTATACCCGGCAGCGTCGGGGTGCCGGTCTAGGGAGAACGCCCCGTACGGACCGTCTACATACGCCGGCTCGCCCGGCTCAATCTGCCCCACCGTACGGGTGAAATCCCCCAGCTCCTTGATGGTGAACTCGAGTCGACCATCCGGCACCGGGCTGGAGGCGATGGAAAATGGGTGCTCCCGCATGGCGAACGGCGAGTGCCCGAGGGTGACCCACGCGAACTGACCGGGCTCGAAGGCGAACCCACCGTGACCCACCGGCTCCATGGCCAGAGTCCACGAATCGCCGCGCTCCTCCCGGACCTCCGTGACTCGGAAGGGACGTTGAAGGAGACTCCAGGGGCGAAGGAGGCGGACCCGGAAGACCACCGCCAGGACCGAAAGGCCGATGAGGGCCCAGACGACCCGGACCACCGGGGTTCCGGAGTAGTAGCCGATGGCCCACATGTGGTAGAAACCAAGCGCCATGGCAGCCACGGCCAAAATCAGGTGAACCACCCGCCAACCGTCGTAGGGGATTCCCAGGTTCTTCCTCCAGGCGGAGCTCACGATGAGCGCCAGGAGGGAGAGGAGCGAGAGGGAGCCTGCCGTCATCTCCCAGGGGGCCTCCAGGGGATTCAAGTACATCCGCTGGGCCGGGTTTATGAGGATGAGAACGACGGGGTGAGCCACCAGGACCGCCACCAGGACATACGCCAGGTATCGGTGGAAGTAATAGACGACGTCGATCCCGAAGGGGGCCGTGGCCCTTCGGAAGCGGGCGGTAAGGAGGAACTGCACCGCCATCATGGCCAGACCCGCAAAGCCGAACCCCATGGCCACGTCCCACCAGAACCCTCCCCCTCGGGGAGTGGGGGCCACCAGGAGGAGTCCCAGAGGGGCGAGAACCGCCGCCAGGTACACCGCGATCCAAAAGCCCGCCTGCGCCATCCCCTGCATGGACGCCCCCTTTGCCCTTCGTTCCCCAACTGTGAGCCCTTGGCGTGGATCTCCGGGACGGAGTCGTGCCGGGCCCCGAGCATGCGCCCACGCGAATGAAGATCATGGGTTGGCGGCAGGTATCGTGCCACTCGAAAGTCCGCGACGCTCGGGGTTTCGGCACGTTTCCGCGTGGGGGTCACGCCACCGTGACGTTCTCCCCATGAGACATTCCGTCTCACAATGCGACGGAGCAGACGCGGCAGGGGTCCGCCGGCTCCCATCATAGACGCCCCGCGGGTACATTCCGTACCATGGAGGCATGATCCGAACTTCCACAATAGCCCTGGTGCTGTTGGCGTCTCACTGGATTCTCGCCCTCGTCTTGTGGCCGGGGTCCGGGCACCCCCTGCCCATCGAGGAGGAGCTTCGCGGGCAGATTCCCACGGAGCTCACCTGGTGGAGTTGGTTCAGCCTCCCTCTGGGCTCCCTGACCCTTGTAATCGCAGTCCTTCTGCTCGCTCGCTGGATGGACCGCACCCCCCTGTTCTTGGGGCTCAGGGAGCGGATGCGGTTCCGACGACTCGAGCCGGCGGCCCGGGAGCGGGTCCTGTCCGCAGTCCAGGATGCATTGGAAGGGTTCAGCCTTCCCGTCGCCACGCTCTTCCTGCTCATCCAAGTGGGGGTCAACGAGGCCGTGGCGGGACGCACCTCCCTCCCCTGGACCCTGGGAGGTCTCCTCCTTTCCATGCTCTGGTTTTCCGCCCTTGCCATCACGAGTCCCCGTCGGGTCAGGAAGGTGTTGGAGGAGGAGTGGGAAGGAGGTTCGGAGTCCAGCGAGGTGAGCCCTCCCGGGACCTGAGGCGGCCAGGGATTTGCACGGGTCACTGTGGAGAGAGAAATTCCACCGCGACCCCGGTGGACCCGGCAAGGGATTTCCAGTGAGCGGACGACCCGGAATACGATCATGGCCCCCTCCCAATACTCCCCACAGCCCTCGGACGAAGAGGCCCGTGCGCTGTGGCGGCCCCCTCCTTGGCTCCGTCTCCTGGTGGAGGATGTAGACTCCGTCCAACGAACGGACCTCATCCCCGCGTCCGCTCCGCTGGAGCGGGAACCTCCACTCCCGTCAGGTGACGGGACGTGATGGAACCGGTTCTTCCTCCCCTTCAACGCTTCCTCCTCTTCTCCGGCGTCCTCATCCTGGTGGGAGCGGTGGCCTGGCGAAGCTTCGTAGGCCCCTGGCAGCCCCCTCCCCTTCGGCCGGCCATGCGAAGAGTGGAGATCCGGGTAGCACGGACCGGCTTCTGGGTGAGCCTCCTCCTGATTTGCGTGTGGGGGATCCGTCTCCAGGTCCAGGTGATGGAGTTCCGTGACCCCTTCGCCCCTCTCCGAGACGACGTGCTCTTCCTCCTACGGGAAACGTTCTGGGGAACGGTCTGGTTGGCCCAGGGCGGGCTGCTCATGGCTCTCGCCGCAGGGTTCCACCATCTCACGAGGCGCGCAAGAGCGAAAGAGCTTCGGGAACGCCCTTGGGTGGCAGCGGAATGGGACCCGAAAGCCGGGGTGGGACCGGGGGAGACCCTCCCGAAGGGATGGAAAGGGGTCTGGGTGGGCGTCATCCTCCTCGTCCTGACCCTGTCCCTCTCCAGCCATGCCATGTCCGTCCCACTGGTGGCGCCTTTGGCTGTAGCCATGGACGCCGCACATACCCTCGCCGCAGGTGCCTGGATGGGTACCTTGAGCCTCATCATCGGGCTCCAGGCGCGCCGGCACGAGCCTCCCCACGTGCTGGCCGGTCAGCTCAAAGCCTTCTCCTATCTAGCTTGGGCCGCGGTTCCTCTACTTCTGGTCATGGGGGTCATGCTCTCCGGATTCCATCTGGGGGAGCTCCGAAACCTGTGGGCCTCCGACTACGGCCGCGTCCTGTCCCTAAAGATCTTCACCGCCGTGGGCGTCATGCTCATGGGGTTCCGCAATTGGCGATACGGTCTTCCCGCAGTGAACGAGGAACGCGGGGCCCGGTCCGTGCGCCGCTGGGCCGCAGCAGAGGTGGCGCTGGCCGCCTGCGTGCTCCTGGTCACCGCCATCCTGGTGGGGATGCCCATGCCTGAAGGGGTTCACTGACACACCGCCGGCCTGCAGGCACGTGCGGGACCCTGTGCCGGCTACAGGGACGTGTTCAGCGAGACCCAGAGGCGGCGGGGCTCCAGGATGTTGTTGTAGAGGTTGCTGTAGCCGGTGACCGAGGGGTCGTTTCGGAGCGGGTACGGACGGTAGTCCACGAAGTCCCGGTCCAGGAGGTTCTCCACGTTGGCCCGGAGCTGGAGTCTTTCCGAGACGCGGTAGGCAGCTCCGGCATGAAAGAGGGCGTAGCTGCGGAAGGCGCCGAGGGCCTCGCTGGCTCCTTGGGCGCTTCCTCCCAGGCGCGGCTCGTGGAAGCTATGGGGCCGGTGCCGGGAGCTCCGGTACTCGCCACCCACCCGTATCTCCAGAGCCGAGGTGGCGCTCCACTGCACCCGTCCGTTCAGCATGTGCGCGGGAACGCCGAAGAGGGGGTCCCCTTCGCGGATCCCCTGAGCTTCGGAGGTCGTTACCTCGCTCCGGGTGAAGGTGTACTCGCCGGAAACGGTCCAGGACGGTGCGAGTCGAAACCGAGCGGCACTCTCTACGCCCTGGAGCCTCGCCTGTCCCACGTTCTCTGTGACGCCCCCCGTCGCTCCCACCGGCCGCTCGATCTTGTCCGTGAGCTCGGTATGGAAGAGGGTGACGGAGCCGGTCACCCTTCCACCGGCGTCGTAGCGAACGGAAGCCTCCGTGTTCGTGCTCAGCTCGGGCCGGAGATCCGGATTTCCGAAGAGGGGGACCGTCCCCTGGTCCCCGTAGCCGATGATCCCGTCCTCAAGCTGCTCCAGGAACGGCGCTCGGTACCCCCGCCCGACTCCCCCCTTCACCGTCCATGCGTCGGTAGCCCGGAAAACGGAGTAGACGCGGGGAGAGAGCTGGCCTCCGAAGCCGCTGTTGTCGTCGTAGCGCAGTCCTCCGGTGAAGGAGAGGCGATCCGTGGCCCTCCACTCGTTTTCCACGAAGAGGCCGAACTGGGTGGTGCTGAAGGTCCGCTCCGGGATCCCGTCCGTGAGGCTCGCGTCCAGGTACTGCCCACCCACCGTGACGATGTGATTCCGTGCCGGAACGGTGAAGCGGGTGTCCAGCACCACCGTCTCCGACTCCAGCGTCCGGGGAGCCCCTCGACGTCCCGACTCCTCTGTGGCCGCAGACGCGGGAATGGTGCGCCCAACGGTTTCGGTGACGTTTCGAGAGAGGGAGTTCTCCAGTGAGCCCAGGGAAAAGCGCCCGGTGTGACCCAGGTTGACCTGGTTCCGGTTGAAGCCGAGCTCCGGAGCGTACCCTCGGAGGAGATCCGGGGAGGCGTCCGTCCCGGGCTCCGCCGCCACGTTGATCTGGCCGAGCTGTCCCTGCGAGTTGTCGTAGGTTTGACGCGTCGCGTCGAGGCTCAGGTAGATGCGGTGGGCGGGGTGGGGCGTGAAGGTGAGGCGACCCCCGGCGGTGTGGATATCGGCGTCGGTGGGGACCTGGCCCATGGTTCGCCGTCGATCTACGCTCCGGTCCTGCCCGGGAAACTCAATGTTCGAGGCGGACCGCTGAAAAGCGCGGCCGTAGAGCTGAAGGGAGAGCCGGTCCGTCCCCAGGGGGCCCCCCACGTATCCCTCCACGGTTCTGGATCCTCCGAACTGACTGTCGGACTGGATCGTTCCGTCCAGGGTCAGATCCCCTCCCCACTCCGACTCGGCCCGACGGGTGATGATGTTCACCACCCCTCCCAGCGCGTCGGCCCCGTACAGCGTCGACATCGGTCCCCGAACGACCTCGATCCGCTCGATGGCGGACACGGGAGGAAAGAAGGCCACGCCGGAATCGTTGAAAGCGTTGGGCGCCACGGTGCCCGGCACGTTCTGACGCCGCCCGTCGATGAGGACCAGGGTGTACTCGCTGGGGAGTCCCCGGAGGCTCACCGTCCGGTTCCCCGTCTTGTTGCTCCTGGCGTCGGTCCCGTCGATGTCCAAACCCGGTATCCCCTGGAGAGCCTCGGAAATGCTCCGAATCTGCGTACGAGTGAGGTCCTCGCGGGTCCGAACGGAAATGGAGGCGGGGGCGGTGACGAGCACCTGCTCGGAGCCGCTGGCGGAGACCACCACCTGCTCGAGGAGATACGAAGGCTCTCCCCTCTCTTCAACGTCCTCGTCGGCCACCCCGACGGTGTCGGGATCCGGGGTCTGCCCGACCACAGGGAGGGCCAAACACAAGCCCACTCCCAAGGGGAGGTGGAGGCATGAGGGAAGGGAGCGGCGGCGACGG
>SKZC01000011.1 GCA_007127575.1 Gemmatimonadota bacterium | reverse complement strand
CCACCGTGTCCTTTGCGATGGCGAACGGGAGTTCCCCGACCTCCCGCACAGCGACGCCGTCGGCGAAGATCCCCACCGACTCCAGAACCACCCGTCGGCCCGCCTCAAGCGAGCGATACATGGCGTCCGCCTTGTGGGGCTCCACCCCGATGACCTTCGTTTCGGGTGCCAACTCCTTCACGTAACCGGCGATTCCGGCGATGAGTCCGCCTCCTCCCACCGGCACGAAGATGGCGTCCAGTCGGCCGGCTGCGTAGCGTAGAATCTCGTCTGCTACCGTTCCTTGTCCGGCCATGACCAACGGGTCGTCGAAGGGAGGGACGAGGGTCAGGCCCTCCTCCTCCACCAGTTCATCACATCGAGCCTTGGCCTCAGGGTAGGTGTCCCCGAAGAGGACCACCTCGGCACCCAGAGCCCGGACGGCATCCACCTTGATCTGCGGCGTGGTCTCCGGCATGACGATGACCGCCCGGATCCCCAGGTGCCGGGCCGAGAAGGCCACCCCTTGGGCGTGATTCCCGGCACTGGAGGCGATGACGCCGGCCTCCCGTTGCTCTTCGGTGAGGTGAGCGATCCGGTTGTAGGCACCCCGGAGCTTGAAGCTGAACACCGGCTGGGTGTCCTCACGCTTCAGGAGGACGGAGTTGCCCAGGGCTCGGGAAAGTAGCGGCGCCTCCTCGAGAGGGGTCTCCACCGCCACGTCGTAGACCCGGCTGGTGAGTATGGCCTTCAGAAGCTGCTCTGTGTTCACGGGTGGACTGTCCTATGTGCTACCGGTAGTTGAGTCGAAAATCGGAAACGGAAGTGGCCACGGCGAGAGCCGGGGGTCAGGATTCCCCCAGCACCCGGTAGACGTCGCCGGCCTCGGACAGCTTCCGGTCCTCGTACGGAACCGCAACCCGGCGATAGAGCTCAAGCTTGGCACACTCCATCACCCCCATCACCTCGTTGAGGTGGGCATAGCGGATACCACCCTTCCGGCGAAGATACTGGTCCACCAGCCGAGTGATGGCATAGTTGAGCTCCCCCGGGGTCTCCGGGAAGGCTCCGTCATCCAGGCGGGCTCTGGCTGCATCGTCAATGTATGGCATGGAGTCCTCCCTTGGAACGAGCTTCGCTTCTGGGCACCGGTGGGGACATGGTACGACGAGACGGGTAGCACGGGCACGGGGAGGGAGG
Source organism: Gemmatimonadota bacterium (assembly GCA_007127575.1). GTDB lineage: Bacteria > Gemmatimonadota > Gemmatimonadetes > Longimicrobiales > Gaopeijiaceae > SKZC01. Next base: position 5,299 of record SKZC01000011.1, on the reverse strand, counting down.
AACGGGAAGAGCCCAGGAGCCACGAAGAGCATGGGAAGAACGGAGAAGCCTGGGTCCAGAGGAGCGGGCGTACAAGGACCTTTCGTTCAGGTGGTTGGGGTGGTGGTCCTGGCGGTGCTCCTCCTCCCGTCCGGCCTGGCGGCCCAGGAGGCCACTTGGGTCGTGGAGCTGGAGGCCGGCCCCGCCTGGCAGAGCTACAATGACGTGGAGATACCCAACGATGGCACGGCCACTCGCTTCTCCCTCTACGACCTCGCCGGCAGTGGAGCGTGGCCGGCGGGCCGCCTTTACCTGGGTTGGAACCCGAGTCCCCGACACGGCCTCCGTCTCCTCTTCGCGCCGTTCTCGCTCACGGAACGAGGGTTGGCGGACCGGGAACTCTCCTTCGCGGGGGCGACCTTTGGGACCCACACTCCCCTGACAGCCACGTACACGTTCAACTCGTACCGACTCTCGTACCGCTATCGCCTTCACGCAGGCAACCGGACCCGCGCCTGGGTGGGGTTCACCGCCAAGGTGCGAGATGCCGTGATCTCTCTGGAGCAGGAGGGGAAACGGAGCCGGAAGACCGACCTGGGAGTCGTGCCTCTCCTTCATCTCGCGGGCGAATGGCGGGTCCTCCCCACATGGCGCATCACGTTGGACGCCGACGCGCTGGCCGGAGGACCGGGTCGGGCCGTGGATGCGGCGCTGACGGTGGGACACGACCTTGGGAACCGGTGGTCCGTCCACGCCGGGTACCGGACGGTGGAAGGGGGAGCCGACGTGACGGATGTTTACACCTTTGCTTGGCTCCACTACGCCCTGATCTCCCTGGAGTGGCGGCGGTAGGGGCCGCCTCCGCCGAACTGGACTACCGCATCCGCCGGCCGCCGATCCATACGCCGTAGATCTCCCGGGCCGCCAGGATGTCCTGGGTGGGATCGGCCTCCACAACCAGGAGATCCGCCCACGCCCCCGGCTCCAGGGTTCCTACCTCCCCGGCCAGTCCCATGCACCGTGCAGCCGTGCCAGTGGCGGAGGCCAAAACGTCCCCGGGGGTCATCCCACCATCCACCATCATCTCCAGCTCCAGGTGCTCGAAGTACCCCTGGAAGCGACCACTGGGCCCCGTGTCCGTCCCCATGGCGATCCCCACTCCGGCCTCGTGCAATCGAACCATGTTCTCCTTGGCCAGGGGAAGGGCCTCTCGCCAGTACTGCGCCCCCGAACTCTCGGCCTGTGCCTGCCGTTGGGGGGTGAGGAATCCCTCGATATCGGCCGGCGCCGACCGCTCCAGGAAGAAGGGATCATCGAAAAAGTCCGGCCGCTCCGCATAGACGAATGTGGAAAGCTCCCGGGTCAGGGTTGGGGTGAGGCACACGTCCCGCTCCAGCATCATGTCGATGAGCTCTTGATCTACCGGTTCATCCCGGACGCTATGGGCCAGGAGGGAGGCACCGGCCTCCAAGACGCCCTTGGCGTCGGCCAACTGTTCGATGTGGATGGCTGCCGGAAGCCCCCTCTCCCGGGCCGCGGCGATGACCTGGGGGTAGCTGTCCCGCCCGCCTCCGTCGTTCACGTGCATCTTCACCCAGTCCGCACCCCCGTCCGCCACCTGGGCGACGTATCCGGACGCCTCGGCGGGGGAGCCGGGCCGAAGGCTGGGTCCGGAGACGAAGAGGCGAGCCCGGGACAGCTCGGGGCTCCAAGGGCTTCCGTCGGCTCGCTCCATGTCGTCGCCCAGGCTCACCACCGTGGTGATCCCGTAGTGGGCATAGATCTCCAACTGCTCGGCGATGGAGCTCCGGTCGCCGGATGCGTTGACGTGGCCGTGGGCGTTGATGAGGCCCGGAAGAACCCACCGCCCCTCCAGATCCACCACCTCGATCCCATCGGGAACTTCCACCTGGTCCGCCGGCCCCACCTGGACGATCCGGCCGTCCTGGACCACCACGACTCCGTCGTTCACCACCGGGGCCCCGGTCCCATCGAAGACCCGAGCGCCTACGAAGGCCTGACTGGTCTGGGCCACCGCTTCCCGGCCCGTCCAGGCCAGGCCCACGAGGAGGGCCAAAGCCGTGAAAAGCACCCGAAGGGCCCTGGAGCGAACGCTCCCCGGCGGAAGGCCATCGGTCCCGAGTAGGCGGAAGCGGCGGAGCGACGAGGGAACCTTCATGGGTCTCGACTCCTTTCGAGAGGTGGCACCTCAACGGAGATGACGGAAACGTGGAGGTCGAACCTCATTGAAATCACCGTGGGCAAACCCCATCTATGGGCACAGGTCGCGAAAGGGTCCCAAGCCCCCTGCGGCCCAGGCGCCTGCCGCAACCCTCCTCCACCTCGGTGTACGCCATCCATGCCCGAGGACGGCAGGCTCTCACCCAAGCCTGGAGGTTGCCATGATCCGTCCAGTCGCACGACCCATCCGTGTTCCTGCTCCCCGATCCTCCGTCACGCCCCCTCTCCGCCGCTCCGTCGCCCGGCCCTGTTCTGGCTGCTCCCCGCGACACTCTTCCTCAGTGGCTGTAGTGACAGTGACCCGGCAGCCCCCGTTCCGGAGATGGAGCTGGTTCTATCAGGTCCCGGTCAGGTGACCTCGGCCCTTCAGGGAGAGGGTTCGGACCACCGCATCCGATGCGACTACACATTGGACGCTCGGGTTACCGGCGGACGGTCCACCGACGAGGTGGTTCTGCTAGACCTCACATTAGGTTGGCGTGGGCTGAGTGGCCAGATCATCTCAGGGGTGGGAGACCGGGAGTTCTCGTCCACGGGTCTGGATGCTGATCGGTTCTTTACAAACAGGATCGGTTCGGGGGAGACCCGAACCGCGACTCGCTTCATCTGGCTCAACCCGCACCGGAGCTTTCGAGGCGTCCATACCCTCCGCTACCGTACGGCTACAGGCGAAGAGAAGGTGGCCACGTACACGCTCACCTGTAGCTGACGCCCCGGCCCCTGGGTCGGACGGCGTCGCCGGCCCAGGGGCGCTCCCTTTTGATGAACGACGACCAGTGTACCGCGTTCCTCCAATGGGCGCTTCCTCGGATCGGAATGCGGTGGCCGGGCTTTCGCCGGGTTCGACGCCAAGTCTGTCGGCGTATCCGGGACCGGATGGCCGAGTTGGGAGTGCCTGGGGTGGAAGCCTACCGGGAACATCTGGCCACTGACCCGGAGGAATGGGGTCGTCTGGCCATCCTCTGCCGGGTCACCATCTCCCGGTTCTTTCGGGACCGCGGGGTCTTTGAGTTTTTGGGCGGCCAGGTGCTGCCGGGGCTGGCACGCGGTAGAGGGACGGTACGAGCATGGTCGGCGGGGTGCGCTTCCGGCGAGGAGCCCTACTCCTTGGTGATCTTGTGGCGACAGGAACCGCAGGCACGCTTTCCTAAGACCCGTCTGGAGGTTCTGGCCACCGATGTGGACCCCGCGGTTCTCCGAAGGGCCCGGCAAGGCCTCTACCCCGCCGGAGCGCTCCGGGACCTGGAGCCCCAGGAAGTGGAGAAGGCGTTCGAGCCTGTGGGCGAAGAGTATCGACTTCGGGATGAGCTGCAGGGCACGGTCTCATTTCAGGAGCAGGACCTCCGAAGGGAGGCGCCGGAGGGGGCCTTCCACCTGATCCTCTGTCGAAACCTGGCCTTCACGTACTTTGCGGAGGAGGAACAGCGACGCATCCTGTCGGTGCTGCTCCAGCACCTGGAAGTGGGGGGAGCTCTGGTTCTGGGAAGCCATGAGCGCATCCCGGACGGGCCGTGGCCGCTGGAGCCCTGGTCCGCCTCGGAACCAGTGTTTCGAAGGCTCTGAGACAAGGGGGTCCGGGTGGGAGTCATGGCCCGGTCACAGGAAAAGGTGCGTAGAGCCGCCGAGCACCCACCGCCGGTGGGTCGGGCAAGGCGCGCCGAAGAGTAGTAGCCTTGCGCCATTGCGACGAGGTGTAACACCGTATGGCGTGATGCAACGGCGTGCGGAGCCGAGGGGCGGCCTCGCCGACCCGAGACAAGGACACGAGGTGCCGGTCATGCAACCCATTTCGTGCTCCGAGTACTACCAGCTCAGGAGGTCCCATGTCCGGCTCCCCACCCATTCTTGGTCCCCTCGTCAGCCCCGGCGAGCTCGCCGCCGCCCTCGAGGGCGACGCTCCACCCGTCGTCATCGACGCGACCTGGGCTCTGAGCTACGAAGGGCCGAAGAGCCCGGCCGCCGGGTATGCGACCGGGCACCTCCCCGGCGCACGCTTCTTCGACTTCCGTCGGGTCACCGATCCCGACAGCCCGCTCCACGACACCGTGTGCTCCTCCGAGGTGTTCCAGGCCTACGCCCGCGAACTGGGGATCACCGACGAGCATCTGGTCCTCTACAGCCAGGGGCTCTTCTCGGGCGCGGCGCGGGCCCTCTGGCTGTTCCGTAGGTTCGGTCACGAGCGGGTCTCGATTCTCGACGGTGGACTCTCGGTTTGGAAGGCCCAGGGCCGCCCGCTGACCACCGCGGTCCCCGAGGTCGAGCCCGGGACCTTCGAGGCCCGGCCGAACCCTGCCATGCTGCGGGACCTGGCCCAGGTCGAGCGGGACCTTGAGGACGGGGTGCAGCTCGTCGACGCCCGGCCGCCGGCGATCTACGCCGGCGAAAACGACTTCTTCCACATCCACGACCTCGACTCGCCTGCTCGCGGGAAGCCCGGTCGGATCGAGGGCTCGACGAACCTGCCCTCGGCCGCGGTGATCCGGGACGACGGGCGGCTCCTTCCCCTCGACGAGCTGCGGCACGTCGTCGAAGGGGCCGGGATTGACTCTGCCGCGCCCACGGTCACTTCCTGCAGCCTCGGCGTGGGCGCCAGTGCCGCTGCGTTCGTCCTGTTGCTGCTGGGGAACCGGAACGTGGCCGTCTTCGACGGCTCCTGGGAGGCCTGGGCCGCCCGCGGCTGAGGAACCGGAGGGCCAGGGTCCGCCACCGGTCCACCTGCGCGCACAGCCAAACCAGCCAGCCGGGTCGCCGGGAGTGCCAGCGCCTCCCGATCAGTCTATGCTCACCCCTTTTGAGACAGCGAGGACCGAGAAGGTCCCGTTTGCTCGCCGTCGGGGGCGAACGATACATTCGCCCTGCTCACCCTTGCGGCGCCCGATTCCCCGAACCTCGCCGCAGCGACTCACCAAAGATCAGGTGACCGACCCATGGAACTCCTGAAGTCTCACAACCCCGCCACTGGTGACCTGGTCGGCGAAGTGCCTGTCACCCCGATCGATCAGATCCAGGAGATTGTGGCCCGATCTCGATCCGCACAGCCCGGGTGGGAGGCCCTGGGAGCCCGGGGGCGTGCCAACGT
>SKZC01000061.1 GCA_007127575.1 Gemmatimonadota bacterium | reverse complement strand
GGTCCGCCGTCACCGCCTCCGGGACGTGGGGCTCGTTCATCCCCGCCACCACCAGGACGGGGGCGTCGTCCAACGCCAACTCCAGCCACCCCAGGATCTCCACCGCTCCCTCCCGGGGGTCGGGAGGGATGGGCTCCCCCCGGCGAAGGTGCTCCACCACCATCCGGAGGGCCCGGTGGGGGGGGAGGGGAGGATCCAGCTCCCGGGGGAGGGTCTCCATCCCCTGGAAGATCTCCCGGATGCGGTCCGCCACCTCTAGCGTCTCCCGGTCCTGGGGGCGGTGGCGGTCCAAGGGCTCCTGGCCCAGGAGGGTCACCAGGAGGGACCGGATGTGAGGCGTCCATTCCCGGAGGCGCCGGCTCCGGTCCGTCCGGGCCAACTCCCCCAGGAGGCCATCCTCCAGGAGCTCCCGGGTCCGGACCAGGAGGCGGGGGCTGGGGTCGCCGCTTCGGTGTCCGCCCTGGGGCAGCTCGCCGGGGCGGAGGTGGGCGGTGAGATGCTCCCGGTGGTACCGGTCCGCCAGGACGGGGAGGGAGAGGCCCTGGAGCTCACCGTCCTCCCGGACCAAAGCCTCCTCCACCGCCGGGTGCCGGATGAGGGCGGCGAAGGCGGGGAACGTTCGTCCCTCCAGATAGTCCGCCACTCCGGAGAGGAGCCGGAACGGGGAGCTTCGGTCCACGGGCCGGCCGGGGGCGTGTCGGGCCGGGATCCCCGCCGAGGTGAGTCGCTCCTCCAGGAAGGGAATGAGCGCCGGGTCCGGGGCTCCCACCGTCACCTCCTCCGGAGCCCGAGGCTCCTCCAGCCCCGCCAAGGTTGCCACCACCTTCTCCGCCTGAGCGGAGGGGTCGGCCACCACCCGGACCCGGCCTTCCAGGGAGGGGAGATCGCTTCGGCTCCACGCCTCGGGGCGGAGGGATCCCAGGGCGTCGAAGCCGGAGGCTCGCTCCTCCGGCGCCGGGACCACGGAGGTGATGGGTGCGGCAGGTCGGGCGTGGAGGAGGATCCGGCGGACCAACGGGGGGAGGTCCACCGTTCCCACCAGCCAGAGCTCCCGGTCCAGGACGGGGGGCTCTCCTGCCAGCGCCTCCCGGCGGGCGGCTTCCCGGTCCATTCGGCCGGCGTCGTTCAGGATCTCCCGGTAGCGGTCCTGGACCCGGGACAGGACTTCCCACCTCCGAGCGTCGTCGTGGATGAGCTCTTCCCCGCAGCGCTCCGCCACCTGGCGGAAGTCCCAGCCCCCGGAGCCCGCCTCCCGGTGAAGGGAACGGAGCGTGTGGGCCAGCCGGCTCCACGACAGGTCGTCATTCGGTTCCGGAGGATGGGGGAGCAGGTGCGCCAGCTCCTCCGGGGGCAGCGTCTGGAGCGCGGCGACCCAGGCCGCACGGTCCAGCACCGGGTCCGGGAGTGGAAGGGAGGGCCGACAGAGTCGCTCGGGCAGGGCCCCCACCTGGGTGACCTCCGGGGGAAGTAGCGGCAGACTTCGGGCCTCCGCCTCCTCCAGGAGGAGTTCGCCCAGCCGGCGGCCGGCCCGGCCTCCAGGGAGGGCCACCAGGACGGATCGGAGATCCAGCCGTCCCTCAGCTTCGGGAGGGGCGGGTTCCGGGCCCTTCCCGTCCGGCTCCTCTCCCCGGTCCGCCAGGAGTCGAGCCACGTAGGGAAGGAGGGGACGGTTCCAGCCGGCGAAGATTCGCCGGGGTGTGAGACCGTTGCGGGGGTGGGGCTCGATGGTGTGCTCTCAGGTCGCAGGGTCGATGACGCCTTCACCTTACAGCGGGGGTCCGACACAGGCCAGCGGCTCCCCATGGGGGAGGTGCAGGTGGACGGCGGGAGTGCCGAAGCCCCAAGGCCGGCAGGTGGGCGGAACGGACACCCTGGAGGTGGTGGGCGGTACTATATTTCTGCGCTCGTCGTTGGCCCCGACCTCGTACAAGGGGGTATGAAGTGGACCTGCTTCTCTCCTGGCTCATCCTCACGGTGGCCGTGTGGATCACCGCCGCCGTCCTCCCGGGATTTCACGTGAAGAGCTTCGGGAGCGCCTTCGTGGTCTCGGCACTCTTCGGGATCCTGAACTTCTTTCTGGGGTGGATCTTCTTCGTCCTTTTCACCATCGCCACCCTGGGGATCGCCCTTCTTCTGGCCTTCATCACCCGATGGATCATCAATGCCATCCTCCTGAAGATCGTGGACGCCCTGACGGACCGACTCTCCATCGACAGCTTCGGCTGGGCTCTGGGGGGTGCCCTCATGATGTCCGCCCTGGGGACCCTGGGCGAGTGGTTGGTTCGCTCCGCCCTCTGAGGAAGGCGTTGGGGAGGGCTCGGGTGCGGGACGGATTAGGCCGAGGGCGCGTGTGGGCCCTCCTGGGCGTCCTTGCCGTCCTGGCCGTCTCCGTGGGGGCCGCTCTTCCGGACGCCCCTGCGGATCCGTGTCCGCCGGCCTGTTCCGACGACTGGCGGGAGCGTCTGGGGCGCACCATTCCCGCCCCGGAGGAGGTGCAGGTGGCCCGCTCCTCCATGGGGGTGGCGGCCACCCTGAACCCCGAGGCCACCCGGGCCGCCCTGGAGGTGCTGGAGGCCGGCGGGAACGCCATGGATGCGGCGGCGGCGGCGTGGCTCGTCCTCACGGTGGTCTCCCCCAACCAGACGGGGCTGGGTGCCGGGGGCTACATCCTCTACCACGACGCGGACTCGGGCCACAGCTACTTCGTGGACGCCAACGTCCGAGCCGGGATGGCCGCCCACCCCGAGGTGTTCCTGGACGAGGACGGAGTGCCTCTCTCCAGTGCGGCCATCCGGGAGCGGGGAATGGCCGTAGGGGTGCCCGGGATGGTTCGCGGGTTCGACGTGGCCCTGAAGAGGTGGGGGACCCGGTACTTCGACACCCTGGCGGATCACGCCATCCAGTTGGCGGAGGGGGGGTGGGAGGTGGACCGGGAGCTGGCTCTTCGGATCCACGAGACCCATGAGTCGTTGGGTCCCCAGGCCCGCTCCGTCTATCTCCGGGACGGACGGCCTCTGGAGCCTGGGGACACGCTGATCCAGAGGGACAAGGCTCGGACCCTCCGCCTCCTGGCCGAACACGGCTCCCACGCCTTCTACCAGGGCGAGGTGGCGGAGGCCACCGCCCGCTTCGTCCAGGAGCTGGGGGGCTTCCTCACCGTGGACGACTTCCGCCGCTACAACGTGAGCGTGGATCCGCCCCTCCGGTTCCCGTACCGGGAGTACCAGGTGGCCACCAACCCCAACGTCTCCGGCGGCGCCACCCTGGCCACCCTCCTGGGGATTCTGGAGCCCTTCGAGCTGGACCTCATGGAGCCCCGCTCCGCCACCCGCTACCACCTCCTCCTGGAGGCGGGGAGGCTGGCAGCGGCCGGGGCGGTGCAGTACTTCGCCGACCCGGAGCAGGTGGACCGGCCGTGGCAGGGACTCCTCTCCCGGGAGTTCCTGGAGAGCCGTCGTTCCCAGATTCTCCCGAACCGCAGGAATCTGGAGATCCGGGCCACGGATCCGTGGAGCTTCCAGCCTGGAGGACCGTATCGGACCCAGGGCCATCACCCGCCGGCCGCCGAGGCGGTGGAGGGGGAGGGAGATGCGGATTGGGAAGCCACACCTCTGGATGAGGGCACGGACCACTTCACCATCGTGGACCGGGAGGGGAACGTTGTGGCGGTCACGAGCACCCTGGGGGTGGCGTGGACGGCGGGACACATGGTCCCGGGATACGGGTTCATGCTCAACGTCACCGGAGGGTACTTCGACCGGGAGCCCGGCGGGGCCCACGAGATCAGCCCCGGGAAGCGGCCTCGGAGCGACATGACCCCCACCATTGTCTACCGGGAGGGGGAGCCCTGGATGACGGTGGGTTCGCCCTCCCCCTCCGGGATGCAGCACGTGCAGGTGCTCCTGAACGTCCTGGAGCACGGGATGGATCCGGCTCGGGCCATCGCCGATCCCCGGGTGGCCCCGGTGTCCGTCTGGGAGGAGGGCGTTCCCAGGGAGGTCCTGGACGAGCTTCGTGGGATGGGCCATCCCATGGCCCAGGAGTGGACGGACCAGGGTGCCGTTTCCATTCTCCTTCGGGACGGAGACGCCTGGATGGGGGCTGCGGATCCCCGGCGGGACGGGTTGGCTATGGGGGTGGAGGAGGTCCGGGACCCACCCGGGCATTGAAGCGGCGGATGGGGGTCAGGGCTCCAGCCGACGGGCGACCCGGCGGATATGGCGGCGTCCCCGGTGGGCCGCCTCCATCACCTTGTCCAGATCTTCCGAGCCGGCGATCTCCAGGATGATGGAGCCTCGGTAGCCCACCCGGTGCAGGTGCCTGAGGAGTCGCTCCCAATCCACGTCCCCGTCCCCGGGAGGGAGATGGTCGTCGCCTTGGCCGTGGTTGTCGCTGGCGTGAACCGCCCAGAGGTGCCCCGAGAGCTTGTGCACCACCGTGGGGAGGTCGCCGGACAGATGGGCGTGGCCGGTATCCAGACAGATCCCCACCCGAGCGGTGTCCAGCGCCCCCAGAAGCCACAGGAGATCCCGCACCGGACCAGAAAAGAGGTGCGGGAGCATGTTCTCCAGGACGAGCTGGGTTCCCAGCTCTCGACAGAGCTGTTCCACCCGGTTCAGGACGGACACGGCGTTGTGCATCCGCTCTATTCGCTCGGATGAGGGGATCTCCCCCGTCTCGGGCCCCGGGTGGAGGACGAAGTACTTGACCCCCAGCGCCGCTGCCGCCCGGGCGGCCGTCTCGATCTCCTTCAGGGCCCGCTCCCGCTGTCCCCGGTCCCGGCTGGTGATGTCCAGATCCGGGGCGAAGGGGGCGTGGAAGGAGTAGGGCTCCATGGAGAGCTCCTGGAGCTTCCGAGAGGCCCGGTCCACGGCCTCGGCATCGTGGTAGTCCAGATGCTCCGGAAGGGAGCAGACTTCCACGATCTCGAATCCGTTCCCTCGGATGATCTCCAGCGCGTCCACGAAGGGGATCCGGGAGAAGCATCCGGTGGAAAGTCCTACCGCCCAGTCTGCCACACGTCCTCTCCTTCGGCAGGGCCCCGGCCCAGGACGAGCATTCCCGAGAAGAGGCGTACGTAGAAATCGGCCCGGGCCACCGCACTCTGCCGGTACCACCGGTCCCCCCATCCGTAATCCCGCTCGTAGCGGGAGCGGATGAGCCCTGCGATGTGGCGGGGATGCCATCCCGCCTCCAGGAGCTCGCGAACCACCTTGAAGATTCCGGCGGGTCTCAGGAGGAGATCGTTGGGGTAGCGGAGGGCCGCCGCCGCTTCGGCGCTCAGGGTGGAGAGGGGGGTCCGGTCGTAGGTTTGGGCCCAGAGCTCGGGCGGATCGTGCTCCTGGGCGTAAAAGTAACGGTGGAACCGGCCCAGGGGGGAACGTCGGTAGGCCTGGATCAGGTTCATGGTCCCGCGGGAGTGCTCGGGGATGGCCGCGGTGGCATCCGTGGCGAGATCGGCCACGGCTTCCGGGTCGCGCATGAGCTCGAGAGGTTCCGGCCCCGGCCGACCCGGATCCGGGATCACGTGAAGGGGGGGAAGGTTCCGCGACACATGGCTTCCGATGGCCGCTGCCTGGCGCTGTGGTTTGAGATAGGGACTGAAGGGAATGGGGATGTGGCGATCCGGGAGAGCGTCCCCGTACTCCGATAGGTCGATGACCACCAGCTCCAGCCCCCGAGTCTTCCAGGCCAGCTCCAGCTCGCTCAGCTCCACCGGAATGGGGGTTTCGGCTTCAGCGCCGTCGCGCACGAGGTGGCCCAGGTACTCCATCACCATGCCCAGACCGGCGAAGGCCCTTCCCAGGGTGGGATCCACTGTCCGGTGCGCCGGGGGATGAGGGCATCCGTACCGGCTCGCCAGGGGCGCGGGAACCCTTCCCAGCCGGTCCAACTCCCGGAATGCGTCGGATGTCCGGCTCAATCGCCAGATGAAGTGATGTCCCCGGCCGGTCCAGAGGTGAAGCGGGGTGATCCCCAGAGTGGAAAGGGTCTCATCCAGAGCCCGCAGGACCGGACGCTGGAGCGCGAAGGTCCGGTGCGGGTGGAGAAAGGCTTCCCCAGGGAAGTCGAAGTTCACGTACTCGATGTCCAGGTCCACCACGAGGGACCTCGTGTCCCACAGGGAGCGGGAGACCTCCCACCCCTCCGCCACGAGGCGAGGGAGCTCCGTGGGGAGCTGAGGGTGCTCGGGGACGTCCCTGTCTCCATCTCCTCGCCCCACCACGAAGGCGGCGGTGGCCTCCTCCAACGTCTCTCCTCCCAGGAACTCCACCATGCGCTCCATGGGAGCGAAGGTGGATTCAGATCGAGGGTGGGGAGGAGAGGCGCTCGGCCCCTGAGAGGGGTGGCGATGGGTCATGCAATGCACCTCGTGGACCGCTGGAGACCCGCCCGCGGCGGGGATCCATCCGTCGCGGAGAGGCCCGGGAGAGAAGAGGGCCGAGCCCTCCTCAGGCAGCGAAATCCGTGCCAGGGAGGTGAGGGGTGGACGTCGTCCCGTGACGG
>SKZC01000469.1 GCA_007127575.1 Gemmatimonadota bacterium | reverse complement strand
TGAAGAACATCACCTCCGAAAGAAGAAAGACCCACATCCCCAGCTTGACGTTGTAGACCCCGAAGCCCGGCATGGGGCGGCGGGAGTCCACGGGCGCGGCGGCTGCCTGGCTCATTCGGTCGTCTCCTCCGTCTCAGTCCGCAGTGGGCTGGGGTTCGGCCTGGGGGCTCGGGACCTCTTCTTCCTCAGGCGGCACGAATTGGGGCAAAAAGTCCTCCTTCATCCCGGGCACGCTGTACTCGTAGGGCCCCCGGTAGACCACGGGCATGGTCTGGAAGTTGCCATGAGGCGGTGGAGACGGCGTGCTCCACTCCAGGCTGTTGGCGTTCCATGGGTTCTCTCCCGCCTTCCGACCCCACTTCATGGAGAGGAAGAAGTTGGCGAAGTAGAGGGTCTGGACAGCCGCCAGAAGGAAGACGGAGATGCTGATGAACTGATTCCAGTGCTGGAGCTCCGCCAGGTAGGCGTACTGGGTGGGGTCGTACAGGCGGCGCATCATCCCTTCCAGCCCCAGCCCGTGCATGGGGAAGAAGGCCAGGTTGTAGAAGACGAAGGTGAGGACGAAGTGGATCTTGTTCACCACCGGGTTCATCATCCGGCCGAACATCTTCGGGTACCAGAAGGCCACCCCGGCGAAAATGGCGAAGAGGCTCCCACCGAAGAGGACGTAGTGGATGTGGGCCACGATGAAGTAGGTGTCGTGGATGTGGATGTCCACCGGCGTGGACGCCATGAAGATCCCAGAGAGGCCCCCGATGATGAAGAGGGAGACGAAGCCCACGCTGTAGAGGAGGGGAGCGTGGAACTCGATGTTCCCCTTCCAGAGCGTCCCGAGCCAGTTGAACACCTTGATGGCCGACGGCACCGCGATGACCATGGTGGTGACCATGAAGGTCGTGCCCAGGAGCGGGTTCATCCCGCTCATGAACATGTGGTGGCCCCAGACGATCCACCCCAGGAAGGCGATGGCGATGATGGCCAGCACCATGGCGTGGTACCCGAAGATGGGCTTCCGCGCCCCGTTGGCGAGGATCTCCGAGACGATCCCCATGGCCGGGAGAATGAGGATGTAGACCTCGGGGTGACCGAAAAACCAGAAGAGGTGCTGCCAGAGGAGGGGCTCCCCTCCGTGCTCCGGCAGGAAGAAGGTGGTCCCCAGCGTCTGGTCCGCGAAAAGCATGATGGTGGCTCCGGCCAAGATGGGGATGGCCAGGAGGACCAGGATGGCGGTGATGAAGAGGGACCAGGTGGTGAGGGGGAGGCGGAACCAGGTGAGGCCGGGGGCCCGCATGTTGATGATGGTGGTGATGTAGTTCACCGCTCCGGCGATGGACGAGAAGCCCAGGATGAAGATGGAGAGGAGCCAGAGTTGCTGCCCCAGGTAGACCCCGGTGTACTGGCCGTCGGCGGATAGGGGGGCGTAGACCGTCCAACCGGCTCCGGAGGCTCCCCCCTCCACGAAGAAGGAGGCCAGCATCATCAAGCCCGCCGGGACCGCCAGCCAGAAGGAGAGCATGTTGAGCCGAGGAAACGCCATGTCCCCCGCCCCGATCTGCAACGGGATGAGGAGGTTTCCGAACACCCCCACCAGGAGCGGCATGATCGCGAAGAAGATCATGAACGTGCCGTGCATGGTGACCATGGCGTTGTAGAACTCCGGGAGGATGATCCCTCCCGCCACCATGGTGTCGGGGAAGATTCCGCCCCCCGGCATCACCTGTCCGGGGAAGCCGATCTGCCAGCGGATCATCACCGCGAGCAGGCCCCCCAGGATCAGGAAGAAGAGGCTCATCACCAGAAACTGGATGGCGATGATTTTGTGGTCGGTGGAGAAGATGTACTTCTTCAGGAAGGACATCTCCTCGTGGGGGTGGTCCCCGGCAAAGCCCGGGTAGTCCCAGTCCGTCTTCGCTGCCGCAGTTGCGCTCATTTCCGCATCCGTCCCGTTGGGCTCAGATCTCGGTCACCGGTGAAGAGAAGCCGACGGATCTTCACGGTCCTCCCGGCGCCCCTTCCTCCTCTCCCGTTTCCAGCTCCGCCAGCAGGCCCCCGGCTTCCTCCCCCTCCGGGGGCGTTCCACCGTGGAAGGCGATCTGCTCGGCTTGCCACTGTTCGAACTCTTCCTCCGTGTGCACCACCACCATTCCGTCCATCCGATAGTGACCGATGCCGCAGAGCTCGGCGCAGCCCAGGATGTACTCACCGGGCTCGGTCACCTCGAACCAGACCGGAATCGTCATCCCCGGCACGGCGTCCTGCTTCAGCCGGAAGTCGGGGACGAAGAAGGAGTGGATCACGTCCTCCGCCTCCAGATGAATCAAGATGGGCTGGTTCACCGGGACGTGGACGCGATTCAGCACCGTGAAGTCCTGGTCGGTGCCCAGCTCACCGTCGGCCCCGGGGTAGATGGCGTCCCACTCGAACTGCCGGGCGGACACGATGATCTCCAGTGCCGGGTCGGGGAAACTGGTCGGCTGCTTGATCCGGTCCCAGACCGGGACGCTCATGAGCCCCAGCGCCACCACGATGACGAAGGGGATGGCCGTCCAGATGACCTCGGCTTTGGTGCTCCCGTGGATGTACTCCGCCTTCCGGCCCTCTTTCTTCCGGTACTTGAAGAGGAAGTAGAAGAGGAGGAATTCGGTGAGGACGAAGACCACCCCGGTGATGACCAGGATGATGTAGTAGAGCCGGTCGATGTCCGGCCCGATGGTGGAGACGCTGGGGTCGAGCAGCCAGTTCATTCGGTTCTTCTCCTCATCCCGCCCCCGGCCGGACGCCCCGCTTTGGGGCGTCCGGCTCGGAATGGGTCAGATCCATCGATCCCCGGCAGCTTCAGCGGAGGCCGTGGGTGGCTTCACCGTGGTTGTGCCCCTGATGCTGACCGAGCTGACGGGCCCGGACGTCCAGGGGGTGGTGGTGGTCGTGGGGGTCCACCGGGTCGGCCATGGGAACGTCGGCGTGGGCCAGCATGCCCTCGTCGAAGGTGAAGGTGATCTCCGCCACCTCTCCGGTTTCCACGGTAACGGTCTGCTCCTGGGTCCCCAATTGCGAGTGCCAGGCCTCCACCACGTACTCGCCCGGGGGAAGCTCGCTCAGGTCGAAGGTCCCGTTTGCATCCGTGACGAAGTGGTACGGGTGGTCCATCACCCCCACGTAGGCCAGCATCCAGCCGTGGACGTCGCAACGGAGGGGGATCATGACCTCCGGCTGGGCGAAGCTCCGCCGGGTGTCCATGTTCACCGGCTGGCTGATGTTGAAGGGCCGGTTTACCTGGGGCGTGGCGTTGATGTTGTGCAGGAGTCCGTCGGAATTCCGGAGGATGAACTCCTGGTTCGCCATGACTCCGGTGACATGAGGGATGTAGCGACATCCTTCCTGGTCGATGACCACTTCGTCCTGGGCGATGGGAAAGTCCATCCCCTCCAGTCCTTCCTTCACGTAGACGAAGACGTTCTGGAGGTGTCCGTCAGAGACCTGGACGCCTTCCCGGATGGGCTGCTCGTCGTACATGGCGGCGCAGTCCGGCTCCGAGGCCATGTCCAGGGGCTCCGAAGGCGGAGGCTCCCCTTCGAACAGGACCATCCCCTGCACGTCTCCGGCCGTTCCCACGTCGAAGGGCATTTCCTGGGGGGCGTCGGCCGGCGGGCCCGGCTGATCCGGATCTCCGTTCCCACACGCCGCGGTCAGAGCCACGACGGCTGCCGGAACAGCTAGTCGGAATACCGTTTGAGCATGTCTCATGGTCTATCTCCTCCTCTCTCAGGTGGCTGGTGCTGCCCTTTCGGGTTGAGTTCCTGCGTCTCCGGGTCCGGCTTCCTCCCCGGCGAGGCGTTCCCGCTTCTGGGCCCTGGCGATGACGAAGAGACCCAGGCCCACGGTGAGGAGGGCGGCGACGATGGGGGCGATGTAGACGGCCGGAGGCGTCTCCTCCTCCAGGTGGATGAAGTACCAGGAGCTGATGGCGCCCCGGGTGCCGTCCTCCCCATTGTCCCCGTCCCACGCGAAGAAGGCGATGGGGATGGCCGTGCCGTCCTCGAATTCCACCTCATTGGTGGGATCGTCCGCTTCGAAGGCCGTCCTGAAGACGACCTGCCACTCCCCGTCCTCCCAGCGCGCATCCACCTCCACATCCCGGCCCGGGAAGGGATCGATCTCCCGCATTCCACGGGCGGCGGCCGTCTCCACCCCGTCCTCATCGCTTTGCCACTGCCAGAGATACACGGGGCTGCGAGCATCCCCCATGAGGAAGTAGGGGCGTTCCGTGCCCTCGGGGATGTTGGGTGGAAACTGGAGGGCGAGGCGGTCCGGGCGGGGACCTGGCTCCACCGGATCCCCTTCCCTGGGCTCCATGACGTCCAGAATCCTCTCCTGCCACTCCAGCCACTGGGGATCGGGGCTCTGTGAGGGGTCGCTCCAACGCACCCGGAGGGCGAGCTCCTCCCCGTCATGGACCCCCTGGACCCAGAGTGCGTTCACCGAAGGGTCGAACCAACGGGGGCTGATGATGATCTGGGCCACCATGGGGATGTAGAAGGAGTCCACCTCGTCCCAGCGCTCGTCGTCGACCCCAGTGGGAACGTCTCCCGGCTCCCGTCGCTCCACCCGAATCACTTCCCGGATCCTGGGCGCTCGGTCGGGGGAGAGGCTCCGGACGTAGTGGGCCACGCTCCAGAGCTGTTCCTCCGTCATGAAGCCGGCGTCAATGAGGTCTGCGTGGCCCGGCATGGGAGTCCCGTCCAACCCGGTGTAGATCCGCTGGTAGATGTCTTCCACGGAGCTACCGCCATTGAACCGCCAGTTCTGCGTCAGGTCCGCCGGCCGGAGCGGGTACCCCAGGTCGTCCTCCATCTCCACGGCCGAGCCGCCGTCCCCTCGACCCTGGCCGCCGTGGCACTGCCAGCACTCGATGGAGTCGTAGAAGAGGCGACCCTCGGCCAGGACGTCGTCAGAGACCCGGGGGGCCCGAGGGAAGTCGATGGGCTCGGGTTCGCCCAGCGTCTCGAAGGGAGGGTAAAAAGCTTTGATGTACTCCAGGACGGCCCGCCGGTCGTCCCGAGAGAGTTGGTTTTCCCATCCGGGCATGGTGGTGCCGGGCATCCCTTCGTCGATGATCCGCATGATGTCGTCGTCGGTGGGAAGCTCCCCACCCGGAGTGGTGCGGATCTGGTAGAGGCCGGTGGTGAAGTCCCGGGGGCGAGGGATCATGTACCCGGCGGCCGGCCCCAATCCATCGCCCTCGAATCCGTGGCACGAGGCGCACCACCGGTCGTAGACCTCCTGGCCGCGCTGAAGCTCCGCCTCCTGCCCGTCCAACCCACTTGGCCAGAAGAGTGAGGCGGCGAGGACGAGGGTCGCTCCCACCCGAAGAGGGGACACCGAGCCCGGAGTCCGAGATGCGTTCATCAGTGCTCCTCCCAGGTCCGGGGCGAGATGCCCGCCTGCTCATACAGGAAGAGGGTCACGGCCCACACCTCCTCTTCGGTGAGGAAGTCCTCCCACGCCGGCATGGCGGAGTTCCAGGGGTTCCCTTCCCGGGGAAGGCCCGGTCCGCCCTTGGCGACTCGCCAGAAGACGTAGCTCTCGGTGAGCTGGGCGATGGTGCTTCCGCCCCGGAGGGGGAGGGGAGTGGGGCTGAAGCCGTCGGCGTAGTGCCCCTGGCCGTCCAGGTAGTCGCCGTGGCAGGGCATGCAGTCCCGGTAATATATCTCGAAGCCCATCTCGTAGGCCTCCTCGATGCGGCCCTCCTCCCGAAGGGGGTTGTCCGCCCCCTCGATGCGAACCATCTCACCGCGGTAATCGATCTGGGTGGGTGGGGCCGGATGGACGGCCCGGATCCCGGCGGGAGCCGTCACTTTGGGTCGAACGGTGTCGTAGGTGACGAAGCCCACCAGGAGCGGGAAGATCACCATGAGGGCGACCCGGGTCCGCTTCCGGTCCGGGAGGACCAGGGCGTCCCGGATGGGCCGCTTGAAGGCCTTCCATCGTTCCTCCTTCTCGCTCACCCAGACCAACACCGCCACCGCGATGGTGAGCATGAACTGGATGACCACGCTCTGCGGGACGGGGGCGCTGGAGACCCCGAAGAGGGGTGGGATGTACGCGATCCCCCACTCGATGAGGGCGTAGGAGATCAGGAGGACCAGTATGGCCTGCCAGAACGGTTCCTTCAGGTATCGGCGCATTCTCCTCTCCTCACTGGAGCCCGCTCAGGTACTCCACCATGGCCTCGAGCTGGCCGGCGGTGAGCTGCTCCCCGAACGTTCCCGGCATCACACCTGCCATGTCCTCGTAGCCCTCCGAGAGAAAGGCGTCGGGGTCCAGGATCTTGATCCGGATTTCCTCGGCGGTGAGCCGGGACCCCATCCCGTCCAAGGGAGGGCCCATGGGGGTGCCTTCCTCGCCGAGCTGGTGGCACATGACGCAGAGGTCCCGGACCAACGTTTCGGCATCGGCTCCGGCCATGGCGGGCTCGGCCTCGGCCGGGGCCGCCCCGGCCTCGGCGGGGGCCTGCTCCTCGGT
>SKZC01000093.1 GCA_007127575.1 Gemmatimonadota bacterium | reverse complement strand
GGGGCTGGCGCAGAAGGGGGAACCGCTCCGCCAGGGACGGATCGTAGAGGCTCCGGACGATCTCCTGCAGAGCCTCTCCGTAGGGTCTCGCCGCCCGCACCCGATCGGTGGCACGCTTCAACTTGGAAGCCGCCACCATCTCCATGGTGCGGGTGATCTGTCGGGTGTTGTCGACGGAGCGAATCCGTCGCTTGACCTCCCGTGCCTTCGCCACTTGGCTCCGTCCCCCTTCCCGTCAGGTGTGCGTTCGGGTCGTCGTCCCCTGCGGATGCGCGCCGGTCATGCCGGCTGGGCCTGGGCCCCCGCTGTCTCCTCCCCCTCAGAGGCTGCGGCGACCTCGGCCTCATCGAGCCCGGCCTGGAACCGGTCTCCGAACTCTTTGATGGCCTTCTTGAGCCCCTCCTCCACCTCCTCCGTCAGCGCCTTCTCCTCCCGCAGGGTCGTGAGCAGATCGTCGTAGCTCACCTCCAGGAACTCGTAGAAGCCGATCTCCCACTGCTGGATGGACGTCACAGGAAGCCGGTCCAGGTACCCGTTGGTCACAGCGTAGATGGAGGCCACCTGCTTTTCCACCGGGACGGGGGCGTACTGGGGCTGCTTCAGGATCTCCACCGTCCGCTGCCCCCGTGCCAACTGCCGCTGGGTGGCCTGATCCAGGTCGGACCCGAACTGGGCGAAGGCCTCCAACTCCCTGTACTGGGCCAGATCCAGCCGCAGTCGGCCCGCCACCTTCTTCATGGCCTTCACCTGCGCCGCGCCACCCACTCGGGAGACGGAGATCCCCACGTTCACCGCCGGACGGACCCCGGCATAGAACAGGTCCGGGTCCAGGAAGATCTGTCCGTCGGTGATGGAGATGACGTTCGTGGGGATGTACGCCGAGACGTCCCCGGCCTGGGTTTCGATGATGGGAAGCGCCGTAAGGGATCCGCCTCCGTGCTCGTCGGAAAGCTTCGCCGCCCGCTCCAGGAGCCGGGAGTGGAGGTAGAAGACGTCTCCGGGATAAGCCTCCCGGCCCGGTGGCCGGCGAAGCACCAGGGAGAGCTGTCGATACGCCTGGGCGTGCTTGGAGAGGTCGTCGTAGACCACCAGCGCCGACTTTCCCTGCCACATGAAATGCTCTGCCAGAGCTGTGGCCGAATACGGGGCAATGTACTGCAGAGGTGCAGGGTCGGAGGCGTTGGCCGTCACCACCACCGTGTACTCCATGGCTCCGGCCCGTTCCAGCGTCTCCACCACGGCGGCCACCTTCCCGGCCCGCTGACCCACGGCGCAGTAGATGCACAGGACGTCTCCACCCTTCTGGTTCAGGATGGTGTCCACCGCCACCGCCGTCTTCCCGGTGCCCCGGTCTCCGATGATGAGCTCCCGCTGCCCACGACCGATGGGGATCATGGAGTCCAGGGCCTTGACCCCGGTCTGGAGGGGTTCCTCCACCGGCTGCCGCAGGACGATCCCGGGCGCCACGATGTCGATCTGCCGGCTCCCCTCCACCGGATCCGTGGCCCCTCGGGCATCGAGAGGTCGCCCCAAAGGATCCACCACCCGTCCCAGGAACCCGGAGCCCACCGGAACCTCCAGGACCCGACCCGTCCGGCGAACCTCGTTCCCTTCGTGAAGGCGGGTCCAATCCCCGAGGATGACCGCCCCGATGTTGTCCTCTTCCAGGTTCAACGCCAGGCCGGTGACCGGATCTCCCCCATCCTCCGGGGTGATTTCCAGCATCTCGTTGGCCATGGCCTTCGTGAGGCCGTAGACCCGGGCGACGCCGTCCTTCACCTCCAGGACCTCGCCCACCTCCTCGGCCAGCAGCTCCTCCTGGTAATTTTCGATGGCGTCCAGAAGAACGCCCTTGATCTCGCTCGCTCGGAGCTGGAAATCGGAGTCAGCCATCGTTCACTCGTCCTGTTCGTGCGAGATGTCCGCCGCCATGAGCTCCTTTCGCATTCCCCGGAGCCGGCGTCGGAGGGATCCGTCGAATACCGTGTCACCCCGACGAAAGAGGATTCCCCCGATGAGTTCGGGGTTCACCTCCACTTCGGGAACCGCCTCCTTGCCCAGATAGCGAGAGAGGCGGTCCTTCACCACCTCCAACGCCTCCCGGTCCAGGGGGTGCGCCACCTGAACCTCCACCCGCACCCGGTCCTGATGTTCGTCCAGAAGATCTCGGTAGGCCCGGGCCATTTCCCGGAGGAGCCGCTGTCGGCGCTTCTCCACCGCCAGGAAGAGGAAATGGAGAACCGCTTCCGGCACCTCATCCGCCAAAGCGTGACGGAGGACCTTCTTTTTCTCCTCCACAGGAATACGAGGAGTCTGGAGGAAGGCACCGAACTCGGGGGTCTCCCGAAGAAGGGTGTCCACCAGCAGCAACGCCTCGCCGTACTCCTCCTCCAGACCCTGCTTTACCCCGAGCCCGAAGAGTGCGTCGGAATAGCTGCGGACGACCGCCTCGTTTCGCACCTCAGGCCTCCGCCTCGCCTACCGCTTTCGCCGGGGGAGCCAGCTCATCCAGGTACCGCTTCACCAGCTCCCGGTCCGCCTCCTGGTCCAGCTCTTTCTGAAGGAGCCGTGAGGCCGCAGCGAGTACGAGATCCACCGACTCCCGCCGCACCTCTTCCAGAACCCGGTCCTTCTCGAGCCCGATCTCCCACTGGGCCCGTTTCAGGATGCGGTCCGCTTCCGCCCGGGCCTTCTCCTCCACCTCTCTTCGGAGGCGCTCCCCGGCTTGGCGAGACTCGTTCACGATCTCCTGGGCCTCCTTCTGGGCCTGGGCGACCTTGGCCTGGTGCTCCTTCAGAAGGTCTTCCGCCTCCTCCCGGAGCCGATTGGCCTCGTCGATGGAGCTTTGGATGCGGCGCTCCCGATCGTCCAACGCCCCCAGGATGGGCCCCCAGGCGAAACGCCTGAGAACCCACAGGAGGAGCAGGAAGACCACGATGGTCCAGACGCTGAGCCCCAGGTCCACGCTGAATAGCCCCACCTCCTCCTCCTGGCCCAGCAGGCCCGAAGGAGTCATCACAAGAAGGAGGGCGGTCAGTGCCGGTGCGAGCCGATGTCGAAGTCGCATGCGTCCCTTCCGGGAGATTCGGTCCACAAGCCACCCCTCCCCATCGATGGGGAAGGGGTTACGGGAAGGTCTTCGCCCGCCGTGGGCGTACGGTCTTCCCTCGAATTGACCGGGATGAACGGCTCCCAGGAGCCGCTCTCCCGGCCCTCCGTCAAAGCAGCTTGTAAAGCAGTGTGATCACGAGCGCGAAGAGAGCCGCACCCTCGATGAGAGCCGCCAGAATGATGGCCGAAGTCTGGATGTTCCCCGCGGCCTCGGGCTGGCGGGCGATCCCCTGCACCGCGTTCCCCCCGATCCAGGCGATCCCCAGTCCGGCTCCGATCATGGTGAGGCCCAATCCGAGTCCGGAACCCAGGAGGCTCAGATACTCCTTGGCGGCCTGTGGATCCATGGCCACGGCGGCGTCCTGGAGGGCAAGAATGGTGGATGTCAGCATCGTCTCTCGTCTCGTTCCTTGGTGAGTGGGTTAGTGCGCATGCCGGATCAAGCCGATGAACACGGCGGTGAGCATGGCGAAGATAAACGCCTGCAAAAAGGCAATGAACAGCTTGAGGAGCGTAATGGCCAGGACGAGCAGCACCGCCCCACTGGCCACCCCCCAACGGGCCACGGCTACGTCCCCGAAGACGAAGATGAGCCCCAGGAGGGAGAGGATCAGGATCTTCCCTGCCGTCATGTTGGCGAAGAGACGGATGGCCAGGGCGAACGGCTTGGTCAGCTTCCCGATGAACTCCACCGGGGTCATGACCAGGAGCATCACCGCCTGTCCCGCCGGATGCAATCCGTGGGGGGCGTAGAAGATGGTCCGTGCGTACCCCTTTGGACCCAGCGCCCTGAAGCCGGCCACCTCGATCCAGATGAGGGCCAGAAGAGCCAGGGCCGCAGTGACGGAGAGGCTGGCGGTGGAGGAGACCCCGAAGGGCACGAGCCCCAGGAGGTTCATGTACAGGATGAAGAAGAACAGAGTCAGGATGAAGGGAGCGAACTGATCCGCGCCGTGCCCGATGTTGTCACGGACCACTCGGTCCCGAAAGAACACCACGGTGGCCTCCACCGCGTTGGCGAAGCCTCCGGGGGCCCGACCCTGCTCATGGTCCTGGAGGCGTTGAAACACCCGCCCGACCAGGACGAAGGTGAGGGTGACGAGGACGGCGGCGAGAAGGAGGAAAACGACGTTCTTCGTAGGGGAGAGATCGATGGCCACCGCCCCGACCTGGATGGGGTCCCACTGGGGAAGGGAAAACTGCCAGGGGCCGATCTCCACGTAGGAAGCGTCCTCCACCTTCCCCATGAGCATGCTTCCGAGATCGAAGCCGCCCTCGTTTTGTTGAACTGCCTCCGCTGGCTCGGTCATCGCCCCATTCGGTCCGTCCGTGAATCGCCGGGACATCGAAGCTCACGATGTCCTGCAGGTCCGCCTGCCTGGGCCCGCCGCCTCACTCCCTTCCCGTCTCCTTCGTGGATCCACTTCGCGCGTGAGCTCCCAGGTGGAAGAACTCCGCCACCAACAGGGCGAAGAGAAAACCCACCAGCCCCAACAGGGTGGCCGCCGGCGGGAGGACCTCCCCCGCCATCACCAGCGCCACCAACCCGGCCAGGGCGGCCAACCTGAGAACCATCCCGCCGGCCCACGCCAAGATGAAAGGTCTCACCTCATCGCGAAACCGGACGAGAAGCCAGACCGCCAGGAGCTGAACCCCGTACGCCGTGGCTCCGGCCACCGCCACCCCGCGACGTCCTCCGGCATCCAGCCACGGCCAGAGGAGAATCGTTCCCCCCAACACCACGACCAGTCCTTGGAGCGCGTAGGAGCGGATCACCCCTCCTCATGTCCTTTATTGTCACGTCGTTGTCGGTCCCGGGGCATAAGCACCACATGCTGATACATGTGATAGAACCCGGCTCCCGCACCCAACAACGCTCCTGCGATGGTGAAGAGCGGGGTGGTCCCCACCCAACGGTCGATCCACCAACCCGCCAGGAGGAAGAGTCCGGTGGCTACGGCCAAGGTCAACCCGAACCCGGCATAGCGTCCCAGCTCCACCCAGATCGGGGGCTCCTGTCCGCCGTCCTTCCCGTCTCCTCCGCTCATGCACCCTCGCAGGGCTTGTCCTACAGCCTGCCCAACCTATGAGCTTGTGAAAAATCCCGCAAGCGTCCCCCCGGACCCCCGCCCGCCGGACGGGCACACGGGTTGTCCGGTACTGGTACTTCGGGTTAGGATTTGGTGCGATTGTCCGCTCTTATGTACCAGTGTATTCCAGCCCCTCCTCCGTGGTGACCCGCGACGCCTTTTCCGGGTCCTTGGAGTCGGGCGCAGCTGGATTCCCCCGGGAGACAGCCGTAGGCCCATGAACGTACCGGAAGCTTCCGCCGCCCGCGACCGCGACCTGGATCTTCTGGAGCGCGTCGGTCAGGTGAGCCAGGATCTCAGGGACGAAGTGGGCAAACGGGTGGTGGGCCAGCAAGTGGTGGTGGACGGGCTTCTCACGGCGCTCCTGGCCAATGGGCACGCCCTTCTGGTCGGCGTACCCGGCCTGGCGAAAACCCTCCTGGTCTCCACTCTGGCGGAGGCGCTGGCCCTCGACTTCAGCCGGATTCAGTTCACCCCGGACCTCATGCCCACGGACATCACCGGGACGGAGGTGATGGAGGAGGACCGCTCCACCGGCCGCCGCGCCTTCCGCTTCGTGCACGGTCCGGTGTTCGCCAACGTGGTGTTGGCCGACGAGATCAACCGGACACCTCCCAAGACCCAGGCGGCACTGCTGCAGGCCATGCAGGAGAGAGCCGTGACGGCGGCGGGCCAAACCTACGATCTGCCCCCCCCCTTCTTCGTTCTGGCGACCCAGAACCCCATCGAGCAGGAGGGGACGTATCCGCTGCCGGAAGCTCAGCTCGATCGGTTCATGCTGGAGCTTCGCATCGGATACCCGTCTCGGGACGAGGAGGAAGAGGTGGCCATGCTGACCACCGGATCCGGCCAAGCCACGGTGAAGCCGGTTCTGGAGGCCTCGGAGCTCATCGAACTTCAGCAGCTGGTACGTCGGATCCCCGCTGCGCCCTCGTTGGTGGCCTTCGCCGTGAAGCTCGCCCGGGCCACCCGGCCCGTGGACGAAGAAGCCCCTCCCCTCACCCGGGAATACGTAAGCTGGGGCGCGGGTCCCCGGGCTTCCCAGTTTCTGGTTCTGGGTGCCAAGGCCCGGGCGGCGGCCAGAGGGGAGGCCATCCCTTCCTTTGATGACGTCCGGGAGGTGGCGCCTTCGGTCCTGGCCCACCGGGTAATCCTGAACTTCCAGGCGGAAGCGGACGGGAGAACCCCACGGAACGTCATCGCCGAGCTCATCGAACTGAGTGAGGAATGGACCTGACGGGAACCACGCCGGGAGGCGACGACCCTCCTCCGAGTAGGAGGCCCCTCCAGTCCCTGAGGCGGGAGGGGAATCCATGATGGCC
>SKZC01000056.1 GCA_007127575.1 Gemmatimonadota bacterium | reverse complement strand
GGGAACGAATGGCGGATGGCTCTTTCACGTCGGAGAGAAGCTCCGGATCCTGATCCAGTAACGTCCACTCCTGTCCCCCAGGAAGCCGGGGAGCCAGATATCGAAGGTTCGACCCGGTCCCGGCCCCGAGATCCAGGATCCGCCTCCTTCCTTCGTCGCCCCACCGGGAACGAAGCTTCGAGACCAGCTCCGGGTCACGGGACCGGTGATCCACGGGCTCCCGCAGCTCCAACCAGGCCACCGGAAACGAGGAGTCACCCACGAGCCCAGCCCTGTGGCGCGGGAAGGGCGGTCAACTCTTCCACCGCCGCCCGGAACGCCTCCCCCGCCTCCCTCCATGTCGGGAGGCTCCGTGCATGGGAGAGAGCCGCCCGGCGCATCCGGTCCCGCTCCCCTTCCCCGCCCTCGGATAGAAGTGGCCTCAGCGCCGCCGCCAACGCGTCCACGTCGCCGGCCGGAACCCGCACCCCCACCCCTTCGGGAACGGTCTGCGGGACCGCACCTCCAGTGGTGGCCACCACTGGAAGACCTCGGGCCAACGCCTCGGTCAGAGCCATCCCGTACCCCTCGTAGTAGGAGGGGAGCACGAAGAGGGAGGAGCGTCGGTACCGGGCTTCCAGCTCCTGCTCCTGGAGCTCTCCCGTGAAGCGCACACGGCCTTCCAGGCGCCGGTGGCGAACCTCTGCCCGGACGGACTCCACATACTCCGGGTCCCGGTCCAAGCCCCCGACGAGCTCGCAACTCCAGGGAAGGTCATGGACCCGGGAAAGGGCTCGAACCAGGACATCTTGCCCCTTACGAGGGGTAACGGAACCCACGGAGAGGATCCGGGGAGCCTCTCCGGGAAGCGGACCCGTGGAGGGGGCCGCCGGCTCGGTCCCGGGCCGAACGACTCGGATACGAGATCGTGGGACCCCCATGCCCTCCACCTGTCTCCGGGTGAAGGGACTCGTCACCACGACCCCTCGACAGGGGGCAAGGGCCTCCACCTCGGAGCGTCGGAATCGCTCCCGGTCTTGAGGGGAGAGGCCCGTCTCGTGGGCCAGAGGGTGATGCACGAGGCTCACCAGGCGGAGCCGGACTCCGTGCTCTCGGACGGGATCCGGGAGTCCACCCATGGCCAGACCATCCACCACCACTGAGGTACCATCCTGGAAGCGGGTGAGGAGGGAACGCAGATTGGAGCGGGCCTCCTCGTCTCCCTCGGGGAACCGGCCTTCCAGCCCGTGCACGCTCACACTCCACCCTGCCGCCCGGAGCTCCTCCACGACCCGGGCACCGTAGAGATAGCCCCCGGTTCGCTGACCCGGAGAGCCCGGCACGACGAAGTGGAGGATCGATGGGGAGAAAACCGTCACACCGGACCCTCGTAGCCAGCGGAGGCCACGTGCGATTCGCCCAAGGTGATCCGAAGGGACGACACGGCCAGGGCCTCGTCCCCAAGGCGACCTGCCCGCAAGGCGGCGGCGAGACGGTCATGGACCTCTCGAGCCAGCACTTCCGTGGTGGTATTCACTCCCTGGAAGGCGGGAACTTCGTCGAGGTTCCGGTAGTTCAACTCCTCCAGAACTTCGGCCAGGACCTCGCCGGCCAACCCGATGTCCACCACGAGCCCGTCGGCGTCCAGCTCCTCCCGGAAAAAGGTGGCGTCCACCACGTAGGTGGCTCCGTGGAGTCGCTGGGCAGGGCCGAATCTCTCTCCCTTCAAGCTGTGCGCGATCATGAAGTGGTCGCGAACGGTGAGGCTATACATTGGGGACTCCTCAGTCGTAGCGGATCCGGTGGCAAAGTGTATCCCCCGGCTCCCGGCTCAGTCGGGGAAGTAGGTCGGGCAGCTCGAGAAAGGCGCTCTCCCCGGTGACGAGGGCATCCAACCGCTCGTCCTCCAGGAGCCGCAGTGCCAGCTCCATCCGTCGACGATGGTTCCAGCGAGGGGTGCGTCCTGGTGGGAGCCGGCCCACCTGGGAGCTCTTCAGCGTCAGTCGCCGGGAATGGAAGGCCTCTCCCAGTGGAAGAGGAACCGTTCGGACACCGAACCAGCTCGCCTCCACCACGGTCCCCTCCAGGCCCGCCTCGGACAACGCCGTTGCCAGTCCCTGGGGCATACCGCTGGCATGGATCACCAGATCCGCATCTCCTCGTCCGGGGGGCTCCAGCCGCAGGTCCAGCCCCAGCTCCCGAGCCACCGGCGTTCGTGCCGGGTTCGGATCCACGATCTGGAGCTCCACCCCGGGAACCCGGGCACCCAACCATGAGACGAGGAGGCCCACGACTCCGCCCCCCACCACCACGACCCGGTCCCCCACCACCGGCACCGCATCCCAGAGCACGTTCACCGCCGTCTCCATGTTGGCGGCCAGAACGGCTCTACCAGGTGGAAGGTTTGGAGGGAGAGGCACTACGGCTTGTGAGGGAATCCAGTACCGGTCCTGATGGGGGTGAAGGCAGAACACCTCCCTCCCTTCGAGCCCCCGCACATCGTCGTCCACACCATCGCCATCCCGGACGGCTTCCACTCGCCCCACACTGGCGTAACCGTACTTCACTGGACCGGGAAACGTCCCCTCCTGAAAGGGCGCCCGCATGACCTCCTTCTGGGACTCCGGCACCTCGCCTCGAAAAACCAGCGCCTCCGTCCCCCGGCTCACCCCGGAGTAGAGAGATCTCACCAGAACCTCTCCCACTTGCCCGGCGGGGAGCTTTTCGCGCACAATTTCTCCATGGCCCGGACGCTGAACCCAGAAGGCCCGGGCGTACTCGCCTTCGCGCATCTCCTCCCCTCTCACGATGAACGCCTCCATGGAGAGTCCTTCGGTGGACCCACCGTCTCAGGCCCGCACGGCTCTCGGGGGCCGGGGAACCCCCATGATCCGGGATCTGGTCCTGGGCCTGGTGGCCGTGGCGGTGTTGACGGGGGCAACCTGGTGGGGGTTCGATCTTCCCGCCAGGTACCTGGCGGTTTCGGTGGCGCTCTACGGACTCCTGAGCGGGTTCATCCTGCATTTTGGACGAGGTCACCTCCCCGGCGGTGAGCTCGGACCCGCCAACCAGGTCACGCTGGCCCGGGCGACGCTCATCGTTCCGGTGGCGGCTTGGGTCCCCTTCGCCTCCTCCCTGGGCCCGCAGGGCCAGTGGTGGATCATCGTCCTTTCCACCCTGGCCATGGTATTGGACGGCGTGGACGGCCGGCTGGCCCGAGTCTGGAACTCCCGCACGGAGTTCGGCGCCCGATTCGACATGGAGCTGGACGCCTTCCTCCTGCTGGCCCTGTCGTTTCTCGTCTGGCTCGGCGGCCGGGCCGGGCCCTGGGTCCTCCTCATCGGAGGCCTCCGCTACCTTTTCGTCGCCGCCGGCTGGGTTTGGCCACGACTGAGGGGGGAGCTTCCACAGAGCTTCCGACGGCAGATGGTGTGCGTGGTGCAGGGTGTGGCCCTACTGATCTGCCTGGGCCCCATCATTCCCGGCTTCGCGGTCCAGGTCGTGGCCGCTCTGGCTCTGGCCGCTCTCCTCTACTCCTTCGGCGCGGATACCCTCTGGCTCCTTCAAAGAGACCGTCGGAGGTAGCGTGGGCTCCTCACTCCTCACGGAGCGCCTCCTGTCTTCGACGCATCTCCTCCGGCGAGACGTCCTCGATCCGAGTAGCGACCCACCACTGGTTGCCCCACGGGTCTTCCACTCCGCCGGTACGATCCCCATAGAACATGGTCTCGGGCTCCCGGATGGAGCGGCCTCCCGCCTCGACGGCCCGCCGGTACACTTCATCCACGTTTTCCATGTAGAGGTGGATCACCGAATGGCGAGCGGGCCATTCGCCGTCGGCCTCCCCCATCATGATCCTGGAGTCCCCCACCTGAACCTCCGCGTGCATGACTCGCCCCTCCGGTGTTCGATGCTCGCTGACGGGACGAGCCTGGAAGGAGGCCTCCAGAAAACGGGTGAGGGCCGGGACGTCGGGAACGATGAGGTACGGAGTCACGGTGTGGTAGCCGTCAGGAACTCCCGAGACGGTGGGTTTCATAGCTCCTCCGATGGTGGAAGTGGGCGGGAGCGGGGCGAACTCCCGGATGCCATCCTCCCGAACCTCCCGGTAGACGGGTCCGAGGTGGACGATGAGCTCGAAGGCACCATGAGGGAAATGACGCTCCCGGAGGTGCCTGAGCTCCCCCTCGAAATACCAGAGTCCCCGAAGGGGCCCCGGCCGGGAAGCCTCAGGCTCCCAACGGGCCAGAGTCCAGGTGCCCAGCAGCGAGTCATGTCGTTCCATGAACAGCCTCACGGCCCCCCCCTTGGGCTATTCCGGTGAAGGGGAGGGGGTGGCGGCACATCGGCGGCCCCTCCATTCTTTCCCGTGGATGGACCCTTGTACCGGCTACGCACCTGGGCGATCCCATGAAGGAGCCTGCCATGTTACGAGCCGCTTCCCTACTGATTCTCTTCCTCTACCTTCCGGCCTGTGCGGATGGCCCCGACGAACCTCCGATGCCGGAGGCGGATCCTGCCGCCGACGCGCCGGAGGAAACCCACGCCCAGGACGCTTTCATGGACGAGCTGTCCGCCCTGTGCGGAAGGGCCTTTCGAGGCGAGGCCACCCTGGCGTCGGGGCCCGGTTTTGAAGACGAGATGATCATGCATGTGCGACGATGCAGCCCCGAGGAAATCCAGATCCCGCTACATGTGGGTGAGAATCGGTCCCGGACCTGGATCGTCACCCGAACGGAGGAGGGGCTTCGCCTCAAGCACGATCATCGGTTGGAGGACGGGAGCGACGACCCCATTACCCAGTACGGCGGGGACACGGAGGATCCGGGGACGGCCCTGAGTCAGAGCTTCCCCGCAGACGCGTTCACTGCCGAGCTCATCCCCGAAGCGTCCACCAACGTTTGGACCATGACCATCGAGCCCGGGAGCCGCTTCGTCTATCACCTGACCCGCCATGGCGAGCCCAGGGCCACCTTCGAATTCGACCTCACCGACGAGGTCCCCCCACCACCGGCTCCGTGGGGGTACGAGGACACATGACCGCCTGAGGACGGGAGTGATCCGTGGAGGCACTTAGAGAGGCTCGAGGCCGGAAGGGCGAGAAGGAGGGGACTGCCGAGGGATCCAGAGGATCCCGCGACCGTCACCCCGGTCCTGCACACCCTCCATCCCATCCCGTCCACGACCTCCACCGCCGGATGGGGAATCGGGCGGTCCGACGGGTCCTGGGACGCGGAGGGCCCCTGGTGGACCCGCTCGAAAGAGAGGCGACGGCGGCGGCGGCGGCCATGAGCCACGGGGCGGATACGATCCCGCTGGACGTCACGTCGATCCCGGCCTCCGGAAGCGGCGTCACCGCCCCCCCTCTGGTCCACGAAGCACTGAAGGGAAGTGGCCGACCCCTGGACCCGGCCACCCGTGGGCGGATGGAGCGCTATTTCCAAAGCGACCTGGGAGCCGTCCGCATTCACACCGGTGCCCTTCCATCTCGGTCGGCTCGCGAGGTGGGCGCCCGAGCCTACACCTCGGGCTCTCGAATCGTGTTCGGCTCGGATGAGTACGCGCCCCATTCGCCGGCGGGCAGAACGCTCCTGACCCACGAGCTCACCCACGTCCTTCAGCAAAACGACCCCCAGCGCCTTTCGGCTCGAAATCGGGGGTCGGGCACGATCCAACGCCAGGAAGCGGCTCCGGAAATCCCCCGGGCCGGCAATCAGTACAGCTTCGCGTGGAAGGGGAAGCGGGGCCGCTTCTCCTGGTCGTTCAGCGCCAACACCTCCACGGGGGCCGGGGCTGTGGTGGAGGAGGGACGCTTCCGGCTCCTGAGCAGCAAGATGGAGCGGAGCAACAAGTCTCCGTTGGCCATCTCCCAGACCCTGGCGGGGGTGGATCTCCTGGAAGGGGAACTCGCCCCGGGGGTCCGCTACAAACTGGATCTCTCCATCCTGGAGGCGGAAATGGCCCGGGCGGAAGGCGGCGGCGAGCCCCAGCTTTCCGTGGACGCCCTGAAGATCGGCTTTACCGTCTCGGGGAACCTGAACCGGGAGTCCCTGGACGGACCGCTGGGCGAGCACCTCGAAGGCACCCCTCTGGAGGAAGCTCTGTTGGCGGGGCTTACCCTGTCCCTCTCCGGCGGAGGCTCGTTCGGCCTTCGACCCGACGAGGTGGCCCGACTCGCGCGCATGCTCCGGCTCAACGTCCAGATGGCCCGAAACGGCCAGAGGATACAGCAACTGGCCACCCGGCAGCGGGAACTGGAACGGACGGGACGCCAGATCCAGGCCCGCATGCGCCGGGAGGAAGCTGAACACGCCCGACGGCTACGTAACGCACGTCGCATGCACGGCCCGAACTCCGGGGTGCTGGAACTCCAGGAGCGCGCTCACCAGAACCGAATGGCCCGGCACCAGGCGGACCTCCGGACGAACCAGCAGAACCTGGCTCGGGTCCAGGACGCTCGGAGCACGCGGCAACAGGCCCTCACCCGCCAGATGCACCAGTACCAGCGAGCCAGGGATGGCCTCCGGTCGGGACCGGCGCGGGCCGCCGGC